>CAYVOE010000430.1:0-4661 GCA_964452795.1 uncultured Nitrospiraceae bacterium | reverse complement strand
CGATCGGGAGCAAGCGACGTTGACGACGGAGAAGACCATACGAAACCCGGTCCTGAGGGGGTTCAACCCCGATCCGTCCATCCTTCGTGTCGGGGACGACTACTACATCGCCACGTCGACCTTTCAGTGGTTCCCCGGGGTCCGGATCCACCACTCGCGCGACCTGCGTCACTGGCGGCTGCTTACCCATGCGTTGACCCGGTCGTCGCAGCTCGACCTCGTGGGCGATGCCGATTCCCGGGGCGTGTTCGCGCCCTGCCTGTCCTACGACAAAGGCACGTTCCACCTGGTCTACACAAACTGCCGCCACCTGGACGCCCGATACTACGACGGACACAACTATCTGGTCACCGCGCCGGCCGTCACGGGCCCCTGGTCGGAGCCGGTCTACCTTAATTCGAGCGGTTTCGACCCGTCCCTGTTTCACGACGACGACGGCCGCAAGTGGCTGGTCAACATGCTGTGGGATTCCCGCGTGGGCCGGTCCATCTTCGGCGGGATCGTGCTTCAGGAGTACTCGGAGAAAGAACGGTGCCTGGTGGGTCCGCGCCGGGTCATCTTCAAGGGCACCGACCTCGGATGCGCCGAAGGGCCGCACCTGTACAAGCGCAACGGAAAGTATTACCTCATGACGGCGGAAGGGGGGACGGGCTACGGGCACGCCGTGACCCTCGCCCGGGCTGACCGCATCGAGGGACCCTATGAAGTGGATCCGGAGAACCCCATCCTCACCTCCGCGCCGGATCCCGGGCTGGAGCTTCAGAAGGCGGGCCACGCTTCCCTGGTCGAGACGGCCTCGGGCGAATGGTACATCGCTCACCTCTGCGCGCGACCCCTCGGTCCGGATCGCCGCTGCATCCTGGGCCGCGAGACAGCGCTCCAGAAGGTTCGTTGGACTTCCGACGGTTGGCTGAGGCTCAGCCCGGCGGGGCGGTATCCGCGAGTGGAGGTGCCCGCGCCCGACCTGCCCGATTCTCCCTTCGAACCTGCGCCGTCCCGCGACGATTTCGACGCGCCCGAGCTCAATTCGCATCTCAATACGTTGCGTGTGCCGCCGGATCCATCCTGGCTATCGCTGACGGAACGTCCGGGGTTCCTCCGTCTTCGTGGGCGCGAATCGCTGCGATCGCTCCATCGCCAGAGCCTGGTGGCGCGGCGAATCGAGTCCTTCGTCTTCGACGCCGCCGTGGGCCTCGATTTCCGGCCCCGCCATTTTCAGCAGATGGCAGGGCTGGTGTGCTATTACGACACACGGAATTACCTCTACCTTCGCACAACGTGCCACGAATCGGGACGGCGCACCCTCGGGATTGTGGTATCGGACCGGGGCGAGCCGAGCGAGCCGCTTCCGAAGGAGATCGACGTCGAGGACTGGCCCCTGTGCCACCTGGGCGTGCGCGTCGAATACCGGAGCCTGCAATTCCGCTGCTCCGCCGACGGGCGAGACTGGATCTCCGTCGGTCCCGTCTTCGACGCCACGCGCCTGTCCGACGAGTACCCCGGCGGGTTCGCCTTCACCGGCGCGTTCGTAGGCATTAGCGTTCAGGATCTGGGCGGGGAGGGCCATCATGCCGACTTCGACTACTTCGAGTACCGCGAACGAGAACATGACCGCCGCATCGTCGATGAGGATTTCATCGGCATCGTCGAGTCCACGCCCGAAGCCTGAAATTCACCGCGAATCAATGGTACCTTCACGGGAGAAGGCGGTTACGGAGGGCATCTCATGAATAACGCGGCGTCGCTTACCCCGGAACAAGTCCAGGCCTATCACCGGGACGGTTTTCTGGCCCTGGATGCGTTGATACCCCTCGACGAAGTGGAGATTTTGCGCGAAGCCTACGACCGCATTTTCGCCCGGCGGGCCGGCCGCGACGAGGGCGACCAGTTCGACCTCGCGGGTGCGGACGCGGACGGCGAGACGGAGAAGCTTCCCCAGATTCTGGGACCTTCCCGGTTCGCGCCCGAGCTCAAGCGCGTGAGCCTGCAGCAGGCGGCCCTGGCCGTGGCCCGGCAGCTTCTCGGACCCGAAGCCGACCTGCTGGGCGAACATGCCATCCTCAAGCCCGCGGGATACGGCGTCGAGACGCCCTGGCACCAGGACGAGTCCTACTGGGACGAATCGTTGGAGTTCAATGCCCTGAGCCTGTGGCTGCCCCTGCAGGAGGCCACGCTGGAGAACGGATGCATGCAGTTCATCCCGGGAAGCCACAAGCTGGGGATTCTGCCGCACCGACCCATCGGCAACGACCCGCGTGTCCATGGACTCGAGGTCGTCGAGCCCGTCGACCCGACCAAAGCCGTCGCGTGCCCCATCCCCGCGGGAGGCGCCACTCTCCACTGCTCGCGCACGCTGCATTACGCCGGTCCGAACCGGTCGTCCCAACCTCGCCGGGCTTACATCATGATCTTCCAGACGCCGCCGAAGAAGCTCGACCGTCCCCGCGACTTCTACTGGCTGAGGCAACGGCGCACGGCCCGAGAGGAACGGGCCGCCGCGGCTCAGGCCCGGGAGGTTGCCGCTTCCAAGGAGCGCACGGCACCGTGAGCCCCGCGCCCGTCATCCTCGACACCGACATCGGCACCGACGTGGACGACGCCCTCGCCCTGGTCCTCGCCGCCCGTTCGTCCGAGGTGGAACTCGTCGGCGTCAGCACCGTATGTGCCGACGTGGACCTGCGCGCGCGCATCGCCCGAAAGCTCCTGCTCCTGTTCGACCGGCCCGACGTGCCCGTTGCGGCGGGGCTGCCCCTGCCGCTTCTGCAGCGTCCCCGCGCCCGACCCATGGGCCACGAGGGCGTGGGCCTGCTGTTGCCGGGGGAGAAGGTGGAGGGCGTGTCGGATTCCCACGCCGTCGATCTCATCGCCGACGCCGTGGCGTCCCGGCCACGGGAGGTGACCCTGGTGTGCGTGGGGGCCTTATCCAATGCCGCTGCGGCGTTGCTTCGTCATCCCGATCTCGCCCGACACCTGCGCGAAGTCGTCGTCATGGGCGGCGCTTTTCACCCCGTCTACCTGGACGACATCGAGGTGCCCCGCCATTTCGAGACCAACTTCAACAACGACCCTCACGCCGCCGAAGCCGTCTTCCGCAGCGGTGCCCCCATCCGAATCGTGCCCGCCGAGGTGACCTTCAGGGCCTTCCTGCGGCGTGAGTCCGTCGAACGGCTTCGCGCTGCCGATACGCCCCTGACCCGGTCCCTCGCCATCATGTGCGACATCTTTCGCGAGTTTCTGCTGGGCATCTACACGAGCTTCGGCGGGTCCCCCGAGCGCTATGCCGACAAGAGCGTGCTCCTCCACGATCCCCTGGCCCTGTGCGCCCTGATTCGACCCGACCTGCTGCGGTTCGAGGAGGTCCGATTCGATCTCGAACGCCGGGACGGCCATCTCGTGACCGAACGCCGCCCCGACGGCGCATACCGCGCCGCCGTCGCCGTCGATGCCGACTACGCCGCCTTCGAGGAACTCCTCATGAGCCGCCTCCTGTAGTCACCGAACGAGCTTCCTACCGCCCGCCCGATTGCCACAGGAACCGGGCCAGGTCCGCGTTCTGAAGCCGCACCGCCGTCTTGAACGCCGTTTCCCCCTTGCCGTCGGGCAGGTTGTAGTCGGCTCCATAGGTGTGAAGCAGCGAGACCATGTACTGGTTTCCCGACTCCACCGCTCGGTTCGTCGGCAGGCGCCCTTCGCCGTCCTTCTCGTTTGGGTCCGCCCCCGCGCTCAGCAGCGTCGGCACCAGGGTCCAGTGGCCCCGTTCGATGGCGATGTGGAGGGGGGCGTTCCCCTTGCCGTCCTTCCGGTTCACCACCGCCTTCTTCAGATCCGAGCCGTCCGGACCCGCGGTTCGGCCGGCGTAGAGCAACAGCGTGTCGATCAGCGTCGAATCGTTGCGCGCCGCCGCCATGTGGAGCGCCGTGCGCCCATCCGGCGTAGTCGCCTGGAGATCCCCGCCGTAGCGCAGCACCCGTTCCGCCGTCTCCGCCCGGCCCCGCGACGCCGCCAGGAGGAGCGCCGTCCACCCGTGAGACGTCTTGATGTCGGGGTCCGCTCCGAAGCTCAACAGCGTCTCCGTAAGCTGCACCATGCCGTCTCGCGCCGCCCGATGCAGCGGTGCCACGCCCCCCGAATCGAGCACGTCCAGCGGCACCCCCTGGCGCGCCATCCGGTCCACGGCATACACGTCGTTGGCCATCGCCGCCCGATGCAGTTCCGTCAGCCCGTGCATGTCCTGCCGCAGCGCCGTCTGCTTCGGATCCGCCTTGCACCCCGCCAGCAGCGCCGCCGCCACCCACGCCCACAGCATCCGCCGATACACGCCCCATCCTCCCATCGGTTCGCTTCTCTATGAGACTATACCACGCCCTTCCGCCGCAAAGCCGCCCCTCCCGCGGTTTGACTTTGCCGCCGCCACAGGCTAACATGGTTAGACCTCTGTCGGGGTGTAGCGCAGCCCGGTTAGCGCGCTTCGTTCGGGACGAAGAGGTCGGAGGTTCAAATCCTCTCACCCCGACCAGTTAAGTGCAGTGACAACAGGCACTCGGGCCATTGGCTTGAGTGCCTGTTTTGCTTTTTCGCCAGGCCTGTCTACAGAGTGTCTACGCAAAGATTCCCGGGTCTAATTGGGAAAGGCGCAGCCAGAACGATTGGAGACCAGTCCA
>CAYVOE010000429.1:0-4671 GCA_964452795.1 uncultured Nitrospiraceae bacterium | reverse complement strand
GCCGCCGCCACGGGCGCCCGGACCGAGGACGTCTCCGCGGCGGTCAAAGAGGTTTGGCGCGAGTTCGACCGCTGCCACCGCGAAGAGCAGCGTACCCTGGATCCCGAAGACGCCGTGCGCCTGTGCGCCCGGTCGCTCGAGATCGAAGTGGACCCTGCCGTAGCCCGCGAGCTTTCCGAGGTGTTCGCCACCGCCATCCTCCACCACCCGCCCGAGCCCATCGAAGGGGCCCTCGAAGCCGTGAAGGCCGCGGCGGCGCACCGTCCCGTAGGGGTGATATCCGATTCGGGCGTAAGCCCGGGACGGTCGCTGCGCCAACTCCTCGAGCGGCACGGGTTCCTCGAGCACATCCGCACCCTCGTCTTCTCCGACGTGGTCCGCGTGTCGAAACCGCAGCGGCCCATGTTCGAGACCGCGGCACGAGCCCTCGGGGTGGACGTCCACGGTCTCCTGCACATCGGCGACCTCGAATACACCGATATCGCGGGGGCCCAGGCCGTGGGCGCCCGGGCAGCCCTCTTCACCGGCGACAACGACCGCTACGCCAAGGGCACCGCGGCCGATTACGTGTTCGCGTCGTGGGACGAATTCATCGAGAGGCTGCCCGCGCTGTGCAACGGCCAGGCCTGACGCGAACCCCGTCCGAGGACACGGGCGCAATTCGGCGCAAACTGAAGGCGGTGGCCCGGGCCCTCGAAAAGTCCTATGGCGACCGCGCGGAATTCCGCAACGAACCCCGGGATCCCCTGGACCAGCTCGTCAAGACCCTCCTCTCCCAGAACACCACCGCCGTAAACACGCGCCGAGCCTACGAAGCCATGCGCCGGGCTTTTCCGACCTGGCGCGCCGTGCTCGAAGCCCCTCCCGAAGCCCTCGAGTCCGCCCTGCGCCCGGCGGGACTCGCCAGGACCCGGAGCGCCCGCATCCAGGCCCTCCTTCGCCAAATCGAACGGGACCACGGCGACCTCTCCCTGGACCATCTGGCGCGGTTGACCACTCCGGAAGTCGAGCGGGAGTTGCTCCGCTTCGAAGGCGTGGGTCCCAAGACGGCGAAGTGCGTGGCCCTCTTCGCGCTCGACCGCGACGTGTTCCCCATCGATACCCACATTCACCGCGTCCTCGCTCGATTGGGCGTCATCCCTCCGGGCATGAGCCGAGACGCCGCGCACGAATTCATCGAACCTCTCGTGCCCCCGGGAACGCACCTCGCCCTCCACCTCAACCTCGTCGCCCACGGCCGAGCGGTCTGCCATCCCGCTCGCCCCGCCTGCCACGCCTGCGTCCTTCTCCCCCTCTGCGACTATGGCCAATCCAACCTCCGAAAAGACTCCGCTTCCTAAGGAATCCTGGAACCCGCCCGACACAGCCTAGCCGCGAAACCGGGATATGAGGTACAGGATTACGGACAGCACAACGCTGATTACAATGGAGGTGGTAATGGGAATGTAAACGCGGTAGTTCGGTCGCTCGACGCGGATGTCGCCCGGCAGGCGGCCGAACGGAAGCGGAACGTGGGGCGCCAGGTAGAGCAGTAAGCCCACACCGGCCACCACAAGTCCCATCCCGATCAAGATCTTTCCAAGCGATTGAAAATCCATGGTCCCTGGGCTTCACAGGTCTGGCGCAGACCCCTGTCGGGTCCGGACCGACGGTTTGGAGAGATCGACGTAGAGCGCGCGCACGCGCACCGCATCGAGCAGACAGACCTCGGGCACAAGCCATCAATCATTATAAGAAAAACCCGCGAGACATGGGAACGCCCCTTCGCACATCCGGCCGATACCGCGCCGGAAACGGAAAGATGTTTGGAATGAACGGCCGGAGCGCGGAATTCGCAGCGAAATAGCTTGGCCGATCCAGGGTTCCCGCTCCGGAAGACCCGCCGCAGCGGACGGAGCCCATTGGATTTCGGCTCTTTTCCGGTGTTTTTCCAACGAATATGAGAAATGAAATCAGAAATCGCTTTGTTAAAACGAGCAGACGACCCACGGGGTTGACCCCCGAAAGGCGGGTCGAAAGGCAAGCCCCGCTCATGCGTGAGTCGTCGCCGCGGGCGTAGGTCCCTACCGCCGGTAGGGAATACCGCACGTGGGTCGGGCCCCAACGGCGGAATCGCTCGCACGGCTGCGGAACTTGCACGCTACACTCATTTGCATCTGACACGGATTGGAGTCTCGTGTTTCCGGTTTTCGAGACTCCGGCCCGCCCCCAGCCATGGGCATCACAGGCGGACGAAAAGAGAGAAGTGAAGGTGGCAAGACAGTGACATCGCGCAAACGGTGGGATCAGATCTACACGATCGGCAATCCCTTTCGGCTGCCGCAGAACCTCATCCGCTCCCTGCGGAAATGCCTCCGATGTTCGGAGATCCCGCAGCCGGACATGATCCGATACCTCTGGATTCACGTGGCCGACGACGGATTTGTGCCCCAACAGGTGCGCAGCGAGCGCGAAAACCACGAGATGACCGTCGAAGACTGGCTCAACGTGGTGGACGAGTCGGCCGCCCTGGGCGCCGAGCACGTTATCATCAGCGTCGGCGCGCCCCTCGCCGAACGACCCGAAGTCTGGGAGATCTGCCGCTGGGCCCAATCCAGCCACGGCATGCTCGTCGGCATCTACGTCTTCGGAGCCGAGATCACCCGGGAAGACATCGAACGCCTCGCCCGATTCAACCGCGAAAAAACCCGCCTCTTCGTCGACAGCGACCGACTCGACGGTCTCCGCTACGCCGAAGAAGAGTACGGGATCACGCTGTGCGTGGCGGACGGACTCGCCCCCGGCGAGCCCTCTCCCGAGTGCCACCTTCCCGAGACCATGACCTGCGTCGGCTCCAACGGCACCCTCTACACCTGCGGCCTCGTCCTGGGCCACGAGCGCTTCCGCCTGGGCGAAGTCAAACGCGAACGGATCGACGGCGTCATGTCCGACGGCCAACTGCCCCACGTGATTCCCGAAGGCGTGTCCAGCGCGCCCCGCCGGTGCCATGCCTGCCCCCCCCTGATGGAGCGGCGCATGCGCGGCCTCCGCGGCCACTGACCCGGCGCCATGCGATTTGACACGCCCCCCTTTCGTATGGTAAGATGCGCACGTTCTTGAGCGGGAGTAACTCAGTGGTAGAGTTCCACCTTGCCAAGGTGGATGTCGCGGGTTCAAGTCCCGTCTCCCGCTCCACTCTTATTTTCTCCTGAATCAGGCCCTCCGGCGCTTGGTTTCTCTCCTCCTCCAGATTCCTCTACCCACCTCAGAGGCTGCCCCTGTATCCATATCCACGGTGCGCTCCACACCTGCGCAACTGCGGCATGCCCGAAATCCGCCAACACCCTCGCGGCCCTCAGGACCGAATGGGCCGCCACGGGTATGGTCACGAATCTCCTTCCATCGGCCCTCTGTAGCATACTTGACCTATAGGCCCAGGGTTGTTTGCTGACAAGAATCGTTCTCATGTATCCTGCTGTTCAAGCTCTTGCCACACGGTGGCCTGCGTTGGCGACGGAAGAGTGGGCAACTATCGGAGGGGGCATTGGTGTGTAGGCGTACCGCGGATCGCCGTATCCGTATTGTGGTCCTGCCCGTCGCTGTCGCGATCCTGAGCGCATGCGGGGGGCTGCTCAGCAAGCCGCCGGTCTCCGTTTCGTTCCGCGACTCGTTCGTGGAGCAGGGGAAAGTTTTTCGCGTCACCAATACTTCCGATCGCTACCTGCATGCGCTGCGCGTGTTCATCCGGACACCGGAGGGTGAAGAGCGTTCCGTCTATTTCGACACGCTTGCTCCCCACGAGACACTCGAAGCGGGCTGGCTGGAGCTGAACGGTTGGGTTCCGCCCGAAGGATGCCGAGTCTCGGTGTCTTGCGAAGGCTTCTCCCGAAGATCCGGCCCCTGGTACGAGGAATAGGACGGCGGCGCCCCCGCTACGGGGTGGCGGTGGGATCCGATGCGGGGCGTGGCGCCTCGGGCAAGGGTTCATATACCCAATAACACGGTGCTATCGGCCTCTCTCCCCCCTGCAGCTCTCAGGGCCTCGGTTCGCCACGGTAGGCGGCCATTAGGGCCTCGAGGTACCCGATGTTTTTGTCGAGTCCTCCGGTCCGGTTTCGTTTCAGCCAGATTTCGCGCGTGCGCGGGATGAGGCGCGTGAGGTCTTCCGCCAGCGCGGCGCGGGTCTCCTCGGGGACCTGGTCGATGCGCTGGTTTGGCGTCTCGAGCAGGGCCACGCTTAGGCGGTGTCTGACAAATTCAAATGGACGACCTCCTCGGAGATCTGCCCGCGAAGCCGTTCAGTCTCCTCAAACAGAAGCTGCGCGTTTTTCCCAAACCGGCCCTCCCAGTGAATTGCCTTTGCATTTTCCGCTCCACGCGGCCGGTTCGAACATCCTCTGCCCCTTTACAGCCTGATCCGTCCATTCCTCATATGCTTCTGACCACGCGTACAGTGACTGCCTTCTTAACTTCCTGTCGCTCCTCATCCGTGGAGGCGCACCGAAGGTTGTGGGCACGAACTTTATGGGTCAAATCCACAAGGCCGGAGCCGTAGTATAGTCCGACATTGGCTTCCAACTCGCTGTTGCCGTAAGGCCTGCTTACCACGGGCCCTGTCAAGCCACTTAAGAATCTTGCCCGAGGGGGATCGTCTCGCCATTAGCGATCTTTGCTCGTGTATGGCCGCAGTAG
>CAYVOE010000428.1:0-4677 GCA_964452795.1 uncultured Nitrospiraceae bacterium | reverse complement strand
AATGGCGCGGTTCCTCGCGGGCGTGTCGCCGGACCTGCCCTGGCACGTCACGGCTTTCCACCCGGATTACAAGATGACCGACCCGCCCCGCACCTCGGCCGATACCCTCCTGCGGGCCTACGACATCGGTCGTGAAGCGGGGCTGCACTTCGTTTATGCCGGAAACGTCCCCGGCGCCGTGGGCGATCGCGAGAGCACGCGCTGCCCCGGGTGCGTCGCCCTCCTCCTCGAGCGCCGCGGATTCACCGTCCTCGCCAACCGCATGCAAGGCGGGGCCTGCCCGGACTGCGGCCGCCCCGTGCCGGGCCTGTGGGAGGCGACTCCGCCCCGCCCGGCTCGCGGGATCCGCATGCCCCGGCCCCTCTGACCGACCCGGAATCGTCGGCGATTTGCTCCCGTCTTACGGAAAGTACTAACGTATTCCGCAGCACAGAGTCCCACGCCCCTCCTTGATCGACTCCACCGGAGAACCTCCCATGAAGGTCCTCGTATCCGGCGCCAACGGCGTCATCGGCCGCCGGCTCGTACCCCGCCTCAAGCGCGACGGCCATTCCGTCATCCGTCTGACCCGTTCGCCTCAGGGTTGCGCCGAGCCCGAAATCGCGTGGAACCCCCGCACGGGCGAAATCGACCGGCAGGATCTATCGGACGTGGACGCGGCGGTCCACCTCGCCGGCGAGAGCATCGCGGGCATCTGGACCGAAGGCAAGAAGCAGGAGATCCACGAAAGCCGCGTGGCCGGCACGGACATCCTCGCCCGGACCCTCGCCGACCTGGAACGGCCGCCCGCCGGATTTCTCAGCGCCTCCGCCATCGGATACTACGGGGACCGGGGCGACGAAGTCCTGACCGAGGACAGCGTCCCGGGGTCCCATTTCCTGTCCCGCGTATGCCAGGACTGGGAAAAGGCCGCGGAACCCGCCGCTCGAGCGGGGTTGCGCGTCGTCCGCCTGCGGTTCGGCATCGTCCTCAGTCCCGACGACCCCACGTTTCAGTGGCTGACGGCGTTCTTCAACTTCGGGCTCGGCGGCCAGCTCGGTAGCGGCGAAAACTTCATAAGCTGGATCACCATCGACGACGCCGTGCGCGCGGTCAGGCACATACTGGACCACCCGGAGATCGAAGGGCCCGTCAACATCGTAACGCCCTATCCGGTGCGCCACCGAGAGTTGGTGGCGTCCCTGGGCGAGGTGATGTCGCGGCCCACCGTGTTCAAGGTCCCGGAATCGGCCGCGCGGGCGGTCTTCGGCTCCATCGCCGACTCGCTGTTGCTGTCGAGCATGCGCGTTCGTCCTCAGAAGCTCCTGGACACGGGGTTCCGGTATCGGAACCCTCGTCTTGACACGGCTTTACGCCGGCTCCTCGACCGCTGACGCGACGTCCGTCGCGGCGTTGATATTCGGGAGGCCTTCGCTTATACTACCCGTCTGATTTTCAAGCGGCAGTCGGGGATTTCGCGGCACACACCGCCTGCGAAAATGAGCCAGAGCCTAGCCCTTCCCACGAGTGTTCGGCGCGGGCACAGACTGTCCATTGGGCGAGAGTGGCAGCCCCGTGAGCGGACTGCCTTGGTTTCGGCGGAACCGCCGGCAAGGGGGTGTGGGAATACCCACCCCACCAAAACGTTTATCCCTTTTTGTCCGGTCAGGTCTTCCGTGCGAAGCGCGGGGCCTGATGTAACCGCAGTCTGACTTCTATAGGACGAGCTGGGAGCGAGTGGCGATGAAGGCAGTCCCGAGCAAGATCTTCTTTGTAAAAGGTGTGGGCATCCACAAGGATAAGCTGGCGTCGTTCGAGGCCGCGCTGCGAAGTGCGGGCATCGAGAAATTCAACCTCGTATACGTCTCCAGTATCTTTCCGCCCAACTGCAAAGTGGTTTCCAAGGAAGAGGGGCTGAAGCACCTCAAACCGGGCCAGATCGTGTATACGGTTCTGTCGCGCAACGAGACCAACGAACCCAATCGGCTGATCTCGAGCGCCATCGGCCTCGCCGTGCCCAACCGCAAAGACCGCTACGGCTACATCTCCGAGCACCACGCCTACGGTGAGAAGGGCGAGTTCGCCGGCGAATACGCCGAAGACCTCGCCGCCACCATGCTCGCGACCACGCTCGGCATCGAGTTCGACCCCGACAAGGCCTGGGACGAGCGCAAGCAGATCTACAAGGCCAGCGGCCACATCATCCGCACCACCAACATCGTGCAGTCCGCCGAGGGCAACAAGAAGGGGCTGTGGACCACCGTCGTCACGGCCGCGGTGATGATCCTGGAATGACCGAGCCCCGCGAACGAAAGTTCGGCGAGGCCGGTTGGGATCTTCCCACCCTCGAGGAGTCGGCCATCGTTCTGTTGCCGGTGCCCTTCGACAAGACCAGTTCCTGGATGAAGGGCGCCGACAAGGGGCCCGACGCCCTCCTGGACGCGTCGCCGAACCTGGAATTCTACGATATCGAGACCCGCACCGAGGTGTATCGGCGCGGCATCCACGTCCATGCGCCCCTGGTCGCCGACGAGACGGCGGCCATGATGGCCGAGGCGGAACGTGTCGCCGGGGAATTGATGGACCGGGGCAAGTTCGTCGTTACCCTCGGCGGCGAACACAGCGTCACGGTCGGTCCCGTGCGCGCGGCGGCCCTGCGTCATCCCGGGCTCAGCCTGCTCCAGTTGGACGCCCACGGCGATCGCCGCGCGGCCTATGAAGGCGACCCGCTGAGCCATGCCTGCGTGATCGCCCGGGCCAAAGAGGTGGTGCGTCGCGTCACCTCCGTGGGCATCCGCAGCATCGATGCGTCCGAGGTGGAAAGCCTGGCCGAAGACACCGTGTTCTATGCCGCCGACGTGGCGGGCCGTTTCGACTGGATCGACGCGGCGGTCGAGAGCCTCGGCCCCGAAGTCTACGTCACCATCGACCTGGACGTGTTCGACCCTTCGGTGATGCCGTCGACGGGAACCCCCGAACCAGGCGGCCTGGGCTGGTACGAGGTGGTACGGCTGCTGCGCGCCGTGACAAAGGCACGCCGGGTCGTCGCCTTCGACGTGGTCGAGCTGGCGCCGTCGGCCAACAAGGCGCCCGATTTCCTGGCCGCCAAGCTCGTGTATACCTTCCTCAGCTACGTCTTCGCGGACCGCTGACGCGGAGTCCATAACCCCGCAAGTACGGCAATAGGGCCGGGGTTTGCGCCGGGAGTGCGTCTATCGCGCTCCGGGCCCAAACGCCCGGCCCTTTACCGCTGCGCTTCTTCAGTGGTGATGGCCGAGGTGATCCATGAAGGCATGGTGGAAGATCAGGCCCGCGTCGTTGACGGGGAACCGGTTGCCCGACTCGCCCGCGTAGCGCAGGTGTTCCACGTGGCCGTCGAAGAAGAGGACGTTGCACCCGCCGGGGGCGTGGTTGAAGTGGGCCGTTTCCCGGGCGAGCATGTCCCACATCACGGCGATGGCGCTCTGGGCCTCCGCGCCCGCCGCCGGATTGTTGATGTCGGTGATGAAAAACCGCTCGATCCCTTCCTTTAGCCTTCGGACGGCGTTCTGGCCGCCGATGGGCGTGTGCAGGTGCCAGTCGCGGTCCACAAAGCCCGGGTCTTCTTCCATGTGCTCGGCCATGTGGGTCACGGCGTGATCCAGCACGTGAAGATTGCCCGCCATGGCACGCTCCCGGGCGATCATGCTGTCGCTCAGGGCCCAGCCGATGTAGGCATAGGGATGCCCCACCACCTCGCAGGGTTCGACGCGCCCGTTCCCCGTGAAGCCCGGCGTCTCCACCCAGAACGGAGACAGGGTCCTCCCTCGGTCCCACGTCTCGAGGGCCGTCTCGCCTCCGGACCAGCTCGGACAGATCAGCACGTCCCAGTCGGAGAGGTACTCCGGAAAGGTCGACGCCGTGTCGAACACGCCGGACCACGGCTGGACCTCCCCCGAACAGCCGAATACCTTCATGGGCGGGAAGAGCATGCGGCTTTCCGAGGCATACATCTTGAGCACCACGCCCAACTGTTTCAGGTTGTTCTGGCACGCCGCCCGATTCGCCGCCTCGCGGGCCCGGGCCAGGGCCGGAAGCAATATGGCGGCCAGGATCCCGATGATGCCGATGACGACCAGCAATTCGACGAGTGTGAAACCCTTCTTCCTCATCACCTCTGCGCATCCTTGATAGATAGGGAGAACGGCGCCGAAATCGCCCGAAAATTCACGCAATTCTCGATGGAAAGTCGAAAGGCGCGACCGGAACCGTCCTACAAACCAAACCCTCGTGCGCAACACGCCGGCACCCTCCGTTTAATTCCGATTCCCCCCTTTTTTTGAGTCGATTTCTATTGCCCCGGCCCCGCCGACCTCACGTCGCCCCTTTTCCACAAAGTGACTTAACCCTCCGCGCTGCGGTATAATAGGTGGTTCGGTCGGATGGGACAGGCCGACCGAAGTCCCGCGTCGGCGGGCGCAGCAACCGGGCCGCGGCCGGGGGCGTCACGCCTCCATCCCGGTCCGACAGGGGGGAACACAAGCATGGCGATCAGCGAAGTTGTGACCGGCAAAGAAATCCTTCTCGGCGCGCTGAGGAACGAGACCACGCCGC
Organism: uncultured Nitrospiraceae bacterium; assembly: GCA_964452795.1. Classification (GTDB taxonomy): domain Bacteria; phylum Hydrogenedentota; class Hydrogenedentia; order Hydrogenedentales; family SLHB01; genus CAYVOE01. The sequence goes on along the minus strand of CAYVOE010000428.1, from coordinate 105 downwards.
GGCCGGCCTGGGTGCCTTTTGTGGGGGTGCACGGCGGCAAGCTCATCGGCGTGGACGCCGCGACCTACCTTCAATCGGCGGACCATATCGTGGCGGGGCAGAAAC
>CAYVOE010000427.1:0-4694 GCA_964452795.1 uncultured Nitrospiraceae bacterium | reverse complement strand
TCACGCTCCTGGTGGACCATACCTTCCTATTCACGGGCGCGGTGCAGGAGATGAAGCGCCTGGTGGACGAGGGCGAACTGGGCGACCTTTATTATTACGACTCGGTTCGCATCAATCTCGGCATCTTTCAGCACGATGTGAACGTGATCTGGGACCTGGCGCCCCACGACCTGTCCGTGATGGACTACCTGCTGGGTCCGACGGCGCGGGCCATCTCGGCCCACGGCGCGGGCCATTTCGACACGGGCCTCGAAGACGTGGCCTATGTGACGGTATTCTACGACAACAATCTGCTCGCCCACTTTCACTTGAACTGGCTGTCGCCGGTCAAGATCCGGCGCACGGTGGTGGGGGGCTCGAAGCGCATGCTCGTATGGGACGACTTGAATCCCGAGGAGCGGATCAAGATCTACAATAAAGGGATGGAGGTCCAGTCGCGGGAAGGGCTCTATCGCATCCTGGCGACGCCGCGCATCGGCGAGATGTACGCGCCGGTGGTGCCGGGCACCGAGGCCCTGCGCTCCGAGGTGGAGTATTTCGTGAATTGCATAAAGACGGGCGAACGGCCTTTCAACGACGGTCGTGCCGGCCTGCGCATCGTGCGCATGCTCGAGGCGTCGGACCGCTCGCTGCGCGACAACGGCCGGCCCGTCGAGCTGCGCGGTTCGGAATAGGCGGCCCATGGAATCGTACAACCGCATCGCCCCCGACGTGAAGCTGGGTCGGGACGTGCAGATCTTCGGCTTCGTCAATCTCTACGGCTGCACCATCGGCGATCGGACCAAGCTGGGCACCTTCGTCGAGGTGCAGAAGAACGCGTTCATCGGGTGCGATTGCAAGATCTCGAGCCACAGCTTCATCTGCGAAGGCGTTCACATCGGCGACCGCGTGTTCGTGGGCCATGGCGTGACCTTCATCAACGACCGGTTCCCCCGGGCCACCACGGCGGAAGGACACCTGCGGACGGAGGGCGAGTGGACGGTGACCGAGACCCACGTCCGGGACGGGGCATCCATCGGGTCGGGTTCCACCATTCTGTGCGGGATTACCATTGGCGAGGGCGCCATCGTGGGAGCCGGGAGCGTGGTCACCCGGTCGGTTCCCGCGGGCGAAATCTGGGCGGGCAACCCGGCCCGGTTCCTCAGGAAGGTGACGGACGAGTGAAGGTACCATTCCTCGATCTGAAGGCGCAGCAACGGCAGGTGAAAGACGAGATCCTGCCGTTGTGGGAAGCCATCCTCGACGGGGCGGGGTTCATCGGCGGCGAGCACGTGGCGGGGTTTGAAAACGAATTCGCCGAGGCCTGCGGCACGCGCCATTGCGTGGCCATGAGCAACGGGACCGCCGCGCTCCAGATGATTCTCGAGGCCCTCGGCCTGGGACCGGAAGACGAAGTCATCGTGCCGGTGAACAGCTTCATCGCCACCGCCGAGGCGGTCACGCACGCCGGGGGCCGGGTGCGCTTCGTCGACGTCCTGCCCGACACGTACAACATGGACCCCGAGGCCGTACGCCGCGCCATCAACGGGCGAACCCGGGGCATCGTGCCGGTGCACCTCTACGGCCAGCCGGCGGACCTGGACGTCCTGGGCGCCGTCGCGGTGGAGCACGGCCTCTGGCTGGTGGAGGACGCGGCCCAGGCCCATCTCGCCGAATACAAGGGTCGCCGCGTGGGCGCCTTCGGCCGCGCCGCCGAGTTTTCCTTCTACCCCGGCAAGAACCTGGGGGCCTGCGGCGACGCGGGAGCCGTGACGACCGACGACGACGAGCTGGCGGCCCGGCTGCGCATGTTTCGCGACCACGGCTCGGCACGGAAATACGTTCACGAGTTTGAAGGCCACAACAACCGGTGCGACGCCCTCCAGGCGGCCGCCCTTCGGGTGAAGCTGAAGCGGCTGCCGGAATGGAACGAGGCGCGTCGGCGCGCGGCCCGGCGCTACTGCGAGTTGCTGGCCGACGTGGAGGAGGCGGTCCTGCCGACGACGGCGCCCGATTGCCTGCCCGTGTGGCACCTGTTCGTGGTCCAGGTGGACGAGCGAGACCGGGTGCAGCGCGCGCTGGAGGAACAGGGCGTGTCGACGGCGCTCCACTACCCCACTCCGCTCCATCTTCAGCGGGCCTACGGGCACCTCGGCCTCGACGAGGGATCGTTCCCCGTCGCGGAGGCCTACGCCCGGCGCCTGCTTTCGCTGCCCATGTTCCCCGAGATTACGGAAGAGCAGATCGTTCACGTCTGCGAGAGCCTGAAACAGGCGGTCCGCCAGGCGAAGGTTTCCGCCGGATGAAACAACCGAGGGGAGGCCGCGCGTGAGAGCGCTCGTGGTGGGCGGGGGTCGCATGGGCTTGCCGTTGGCTTGTGTCTTCGGCAAGCACGGCGCTTCCGTCACCGTCGCCGACATCAACACATCCCTGGTCGACACGATCAACCGCGGCGCGTGCCCCTATGAAGAGCCGGGCCTCGCCGAGCTGATCGCAGAGCTGCACGGGGCGGGTCGGCTGCGCGCAACCACCGACACCGGCGCCGCGACCGCCGAGGCCGACACCGTGGTGGTCATTGTGCCGGCACACCTCACGCCGGATCGCGACATCGATTTCAGCGTACTGCGGGCGGCGTCGGCCGACATCGGCCGGGGGTTGAAGCCGGGGACGCTGGTAACGTACGAGACCACCGTGAGCGTGGGCGGCACGCGGCGAAACATCATTCCTGTGTTGGAAGAGACCAGCGGGCTCCGGGCGGGTCCCGACTTTCACGTGGCCTACAGTCCCGAGCGGGTGAAGGCCAACCTGGTTCTGGGGCGTCTCGAGACCACGCCGAAGGTCGTGGGAGGTCTGGACGACGCGTCGCGGCGCCGGGCGGTGGCGTTCTACGGGGAATTTCTCGGAGCGCCGGTGGACGACGTGGGCACGCTCGAGGCGGCGGAACTGACCAAGCTTCTCGGCATGCTTTATCGCGACGTGAACATCGCGCTGGTGAACGAGCTGGCGGCCTTCAGCGAGGCGGCGGGGATTGACTTCGAACGGGCACGCCGCGCGGCGAACACCGACGGCGAGGCGAACCTGCTGGTGCCGGGCATCGGCGTGGGAGGGCACTGCACGCCGGTGTATCCCTACTTCATGACGCGGGCCTCGCGCCGGCTCGGGATCACGCAGCGCCTGTCCGAGGCGGCGCGGGAGATCAACGACAACCAGCCCATCCGCCAGTTGGAACGGCTCGCGGCGGAATGGAAGCCGCTGGCGGACCGGCGGATCCACATCCTCGGCCTCGGGTTTCGGCCCGGCGTCAAGGTCGACACTTTCAGTCCGGCCTATACCCTGCGCGACGAGTTGACCCGCCAGGGCGCCCGCTTCACCCTCGAGGACCCCTACTACTCGAAGGAAGAGATCGAGCAGGCCGGTTTTGAGATCGGCACGGTCGAGGAGGCCGAGGCGGTGGTGCTGAACACGGCCCATCCCGAGTTTACCCGGCCGGATTTCGCGGCCTGGCGCGCCGCCGGGGTCGAAGCCGTCCTCGACGGCCGGAACGCGTGGGATCGCGAGGCGGCCGAGGCGGCGGGGCTGCTCTACTTCGGCATCGGCCGGCCCTCCCGCGTCGAGCGCGGGTAAGGCGGAGACGTTACGCCCCGAATCGTGGGGCGGCGCGAATTGCGGCTACCTGCCGCTTCAAATTATCCCCTCTAAGAAGGATTTCGGCGGGAAATCCCGTTCGGGACGTCGGCCCGGGAGTCGGCCTCTCCGAGCAGGCGCGCCACGAGGTCGGTGTAGACCCGCTTGTGCTCGCTCCACCGGTACTTCGTGAGAAACCGTTCCGAGGCCTGCTGCGCCAGGGCCGTCCGCCGCTCCGGATTCCGGTACAGGTCGAGGATGGCCGCGGCGAGCTCGTCGGGATTCTCGGCTTCAAAGAACCGGACCATTTCGTCGTCGAAATAGCGGGCGATGGTGCCGGTCCTGGGGGTCACGCAGGGGATCCCGAGGTTGACGTACTCGAGAAGTTTCGTGGGGAGCATGATGTCGGTGCCGCTGCACACCCGCAGCGGGATGAGCCCGAGGTCGGCGTCGGCCACCCGGTCGGGGATTTGTTCCACCGGCACGAACCCCTCGGAGAAGGTCACGACGTCGCGCAGTCCGAGGCGGTCGCGGAGCTCGATCAGCCGTTCCCGCTCCTCCCCGGCGCCGATGATCCGGAACTCCATGCACGGGATGGAATCCTTGAGCCGAGCCACGGCTTCGATGGCCACATCCAGGCCGAGCCGCCGTGCCAGCGTGCCGTGGTACACCATGACGAAAGGTTCGTCGGGGCCTTTCGGCGGCCGGGGCGGCCGAGGCGCGAAGATGCGGTCGTCGGGCAGGTTCATGAGCACGTGAATCTTGTCGCGGGGGATGCCGCGGCCCGACAGGATGTCCTTGAGCCGGTCTTCCACGGTGAGGACCGCCGAGCTGATGCGCCCGGCGAGCCGTTCCTGAAGCCGGAGCAGGCGGATGACCGGGTGTAGTTCGCCAGCGCTGAATTTCTCGGCGTAGAGCTCGGGCATGAGGTCGTGTACGTCGTGAATCACGGGGCGCCCGAGGAGGCGCGGCAGCCACGCGGCGAGGGCGAGGAAATCGGGCATGTTGTTGATGTGGATCAGGCGATACCGCAGCGGATGGAGGGTAAGGTGGAGCATCAACAGGAGGAAAAACAGCGAGTAATCGGCCAT
>CAYVOE010000426.1:0-4700 GCA_964452795.1 uncultured Nitrospiraceae bacterium | reverse complement strand
GACGTCACCTTCGACATTCTGTCGAACGACTTCCTCGCCATCGTGGGTCCCAACGGCGGCGGCAAGACCACCCTGCTAAAACTTCTGCTCGGCCTGCTCAAGCCCGAGTCCGGCTCCATCCGCGTCTTCGGCCGGTCTCCCATCGAGGCGCGGCGCCGCATCGGGTACGTGCCCCAGCGCATCGAATTCGACGGCAATTTCCCCGTCACGGTCGAGGAGCTGGTCCTCACGGGGCGTCTGGGCCGCCGCGGGCTGGGACGCCGCTATACCGACGAGGACCGCGCCGCCGCCCGTCGGGCCATCGAGGAGCTCGACCTCGGCCCCCTGGCCACGCGCGAGATCGGCGCCCTGTCCGGCGGCGAACGCCAGCGCAGCCTCGTGGCCCGGGCCCTCAGTTCCGAGCCGGACCTGCTGGTCATGGACGAGCCCACGGCCAGCGTGGACAGCCGGATCGAGATGAGCTTCTATGAGCTCCTCCAGCAGCTCCATCGGCGCATCCCCATCGTCCTCGTGTCCCACGATCTGGGATTCGTCTCGGCCTACGTCACCCGCGTGGCCTGCGTCAACCGGCGCCTCGTGGTGAATCCCGTCGGCGAGGTGCACGCCCACGACCTCGAGGCCCTTTACGAGGGCCCGGTGCGCATGTGGTCACACAACTGTCAGATCTGACCTGTTCGACGCGGCGGTTCGCTTCGTTCGGGGCCGCGAATTTCCCGAATCCGCCCGCGCAATTCGTGCTTTTCACGACCTAATTCGCTTACTAGCGGTACGGCTGTACATATACACCTCCCTGTCGACAAAGGGTCTAAAGCCCCGCCCCCACGCCGCCGATAATCTGTCGGGTCCGGGATCGGGCGGGTCGGACGGGCGCTTTCCGGCCCAGCCCCTTCCCAGCACGCGCCCCTGCGCTCTTACCCAATGCCTCCGGGACCGAGGCCTCCGCAGCGGGAACGCGGCAAGCGTGCGTTCCGCGTGTCTGAGGAGACCGCGCCGAAAGCGATCATTCGGCGCAACGCGTGTGCGGAACCACATCGGCGGCAGCGAAGACGCGGCGTCCTCCGCGGGACCGTTGCCGTCGAACCCGGGATCGAGGAGGTGTACGATGCGCAACATCCCCCGCGGGAGTGAATGCGGACTCTCGCTGCTGGAGCTGACGCTGGCGCTGGCCCTGTTCAGCATCGTGTTGGGAATGGCGGCCCAGGGCCTCATCTCCTACAACGTCGCCCTGATGACGCAGACCCAGCGCACCGTCGCGCTGAGCGAATGCCGCAGCGTGCTCGACGGCATGCGGGCCGTGCGCGACGCCAACCCCGGCAACTTTCCCGAGGCCGTCACGGAGCGGTGGCCCAACGGCCGCACGGAGGCCGGCGGTCCGCTTCGGGGCCAGACCCGCGTCGTCCGATACACCGATCCCGAGGCCAACCCGCTCGAGGTCGAGGTACGGATCCAATGGCGAGACCTGCGCGGGCGGCCCGTGTTCCAGTCCCTGTCGACGGTGCTCACGGACCGATGAGGGGGACGTCTTCGATGCGCCAGGGCTTCACCCTGCTCGAACTGCTGATCTCCATGGCCATCCTGACGGTGTTCATGCTGTTGGGCGGGCTCGCGGTGCAGATGTCCATCACGTCGGTGGACACGGCCGAAGCCGCCGGGATGGTGCAGGCGGAGGTGCGCAACGTGCTGCAGGCCGTCTCGGCCGAGTTGGCGCTGTCGGCCAAGCGCGGCAACGACGCCCTCACTCCCCCGCTCCAGGACGTGACCATCACGGAGAATCCCGCGCCCAACGCCCCCATCGAGCTGGTGTTCCAGGTGCCCCTCGACGACGTGGGGCGCACGTGGTCCAACCCCATCCGGTACCGCTTCGTCACCGAAGACGCCAATGGAAACGCCCGGCTCGACCCCGGCGAAGATTTCAACGGCAACGGCCGCCTCGACCGCTGTATTGAACGGATCCAGGATCGAAACGGCGACGGCGACGCGGACGATCCGGGCGAGCGAACCGTCCTGGCCGGCGCCAACAACCTCAACGATGTCCGGTTTGCCCGGGTGGGAAACGAGATCGTGGTGACGGTCGAGGCCACGCGGCTGCCCGGCCGGCAGCGGATCCGTCCGGTGACCGCGCGCGTCACGGGGCGGGTCTACCTGCTGAATTGAAAGGAGGGTCCGTTATGCTCCCGCGGGAACATGGCAGAAAAGACGCCGGGTTCGCGCTCATCGTGGTGCTGATCGCGGCCTTCGTGATCCTGTCGGCGGTGGCCCTGGTGGTCACGCGCCTCCACGCGTCGAAGCAGCACACCGACGCCGCCGTGGCGGCCGCCCAGCTGGAGGAGGCCTGCAAGGCCGGCATCGATCTGGGCATCCAGCGGATCTGGAACGATTACGTGGTGGGCACGGGCAACACCACGGGGAATCTCGCGTCGTACCGGGTATTCATCGAGAACCTCGTCCCCCACAACGAGGACCTGAACGGAAACGGGATGATGGATCCGGGGGAATCGGACCGCGACGGCAGCGGCACCTTCGACATCGCCGATCCCGTGTTCCTGATCTCGGAAGACGATCCCTGGGAACTGCCCGGGGTCGGAGCGGTGGTGTCGCTCACCCTGGCGCGGACGGATGACCTCACGGGCACCCTTCTGACATTGCGGTCCACCGGGCGCGTCAACGGGCGCACGCGGACGGCGGTCCAGACGGTGCGCGTGGCGGGCCAGTTGTTCGAGGGATTCGAGTACGCCGTGCTGGCGAACAACATCAACTGCATTCTGTGCCACGCCGACATCCAGCCCCTCGATCTGTTCCGCAACGGCGACCCCGCCAACTACGGCACCTTCGACCGGATCAAGGTGGCCTCCCTCGAGTCCATGATGATCCGCACCAACGAGAACATCAACACGCGGGTGGCGGGCTCGACCTACTGCCGCGGGCTCGTGTACAACCAGGCCGGGAACCTCCTCAGCGGCAGTCAGATCGCCTCGTCCACGCTCAAGGGCTACAACTTCCACCGCAACAACGGAAAGCTCCTCCAGGACGCCTTCGGCCGCCTCTCGCAGGTGTCGCTGGTTAACGCCGGCACCGATGCCGACGGGCTCCTCGAGCAGTTCGCCAACCTCTATCTCCAGTATCCCACGGACGAGAACCTCATGACCGACGGGAATCTGCCGAACAACTTTCCGGCGCCCTTTCCCGACGACAACGACAACCGCATCGTGGACGACGACGAGTTCGAGCGCGTGGTGAACAGCGCCGACGGCTCCGTCCAATTCCTGCTGGACCCCGACGCCGTGGGCGGATCGATTACGGCGGGGGTGGCCTACGGCGTGCCCGCCGGCTCGACCTACTCGGGAACGGGCCTGCCCGGGGCGTCGAACAGCGCCCTCGACCACCTCTCCACCAACGGGGCCTACGAAGGCAACCTCATCCTGGTGGGCACCGATCACGACCCCATCGTCATCGACAGCAAGGTGGCCGTCGACGGCGATCTCGTCATCAAGGGGAAGGTCAAAGGCTGGGGCCAGCTCCTGGTTCGGGGCAACGTCTACGTCATCGGCGACGTCACCTATGCCGACGCCCCGGGCAAGTTCGGGGAAGCGGACGACGGCACCCGCAACGGCCTCGCCCTCACCGCCGGCGGAAGCATCATGATGGGGGACTACCTCACCATCCGCGCCAAGCAGCACACCGCCGACACCGGCAAATTCCCGTCCGGCGGGTTCATCGACGTGCGCTCGCGCAACAAGTCCACCACGGTGACCAAGGACGGCAAGAAGCAGACCCTCCAGATCGGGTATTTCGACCCGGGCGTCGTCGATGCGGGGTGGCCGGTGTCGGGTCAGCCCCAGTTCAGCTTCACCACGTCGGAGCTCATGCTGTTCAATCGGATGGAACGGCAGAAGGCCCTCGCCGACCCCGGCTTCAAGCCCCGGTATTACCGCATCCGCCCCACCCAGCCGATCTACGAGTACATCGCCTCCGACGAGCACGCCGTGCGCTACGACGACCCCGGCGTCAAGATCATCGCCAATCCCGGCAACGCCACCATCCACGACCTCAGCCCCACCGGCGGCTGGATTTCGGAGGAGCAGCTCCGCGAGCTCTGGTACGCCGACGAGATGACCCGGCCCGGCGCGGGGCGTCCCTGGCTCTTCGACGGGCTTCTGTACTCGAACAACTCCATCTTCGGCATCACGCGCAGCTCGGACCGGCACAAGTCCAACACCCGGGGCATGATGACCGTGCGGGGCGCCATCGTGGCCGCCGACCTCGGCATGCTGGTGCCCGGGCCCGACTTCAGCGTGCCCCGCGACGCCCTCAAGCTCTACTACGACCGCCGCGTCGCCGACTTCCTGCGCGTCGAAGACACCACGCAGGTACAGTTCTCGCGCCTCGTCTTCCGGATGGAGTAAGCGCGGCAGGGCCCCGGGGGAGGCGGTATTTGGACGTCACGGCGGAGGCAGGGCCCAAAATCGGAGGACTGCGCCCGATGGGCTCAGGTGGGATGGACGCACCAGCCACAGGACTGCGAAGACTGCGCTTAACGGGGCGCCGGGCCTGCCCCTACCCGTCATTGCGAGGAGCGGCCTGCCGTGGAAATCCCTACGGGAGGAGGGGTTACGCCGGGTCTGCTCGCATCGTCTGTGGGCGCCCCGACAGAGCGACGCGGCAATCTTTACCTATGGTAAGGCTATGACTTCGCGGACAAG
>CAYVOE010000425.1:2460-4701 GCA_964452795.1 uncultured Nitrospiraceae bacterium | reverse complement strand
CTCCGTTGAGCGCAGTCCTCGTCGTACTACGCGGGGGAGGCAGTGGCTCACAGCCCCGTCCAGCGCAGTCCTCGTCGTCCTGCGGCGGTCCATTGCCGGACTTATGCGCCGTGTGTCTATCCCCGCCGCGGATGGCTCTGGTCTGTTGGAATTTTCAGGATGGCGGGGTAGACTCTGGCGTGGTCCAGGGCGAAGGTTGGCCGGCGCGACGGAGGGAGTCGCGCGTGAACAGGGAGCGGATATGGCGGATTACGCAGTGAAATGTTCCTGCGGCCAGAGCACGGTGGTGTCGGAGTGGGCCCTGGGGGCGTCGCTGAAATGCCGGTCCTGCGGCCGACCCCTCGAAGCCACCGAGAAGAACACCCGCGCCGTCGAGGGGACCGGCCGGGCCCGTCCCGCGTCCGCCCCGCCCGGGTCCGACCTTCCTCCCCCGCCGGAGGCACGGATCTTCGCCAAGGCGGAGAGTGCCCCTCCCGCCGCGGCGCCGGTCCAACGGGACGCTGCCGCAGAGCCCGTGTCCGCCCCGCCCGAAACGCCTTCGACGACCAACTGCGCCCGGTGCGGGCGCGCGTTCCGCGGCGACTGGGACCGGTACCACCGCGCCGAAGGCGTCATCTGCCACGTGTGCGCAAACCAGTACCGCGACGAACCCGTTGCGGAGGCGGAGTCGGCCGGGCCGCAGGAGCTCCGAAACGTCCCCTCGCGGGAGTACACCGGCGTGTTGGACCATCCCAACCTGCCGGACCCCGGCTTCGCGGCCGCGCGGGAACGGAGCGAGTTTTTCCGTCAGGCGGCGATCGTGGCAGGGATCCTGATGATCGTGATTTCGGGGGTGCTCCTGGCCACGGGCGCCCTGGACTCGGAACCGCTGGTGTCGCCCGTGGCACAAGAGGGCGTGGCGGAGGACATGCCCGAGCTGCCGGGCTGGATGCCCTACGCGCTGCTGGCGGTTCGGTTTCTCAGCAACTGCGCCACGACCCTGGTGGCCCTGTACCTGCTTCTGTGGTGGATGCGCGAACTGCCGAACGACACGCTGTGGGCCAACGTCCTCGCCCTGAGCATCGTGGTGGCGCCCCTCGAGGCCCTTGGTGTGGGCCTCGACTTCGTGCGCTACATCGGCCCCTTCCTTCACGTTCTCGTGACCGCCGGGGTGCTCTACAAGGTCTACGGACTCGACCTCGTCGGGCTGTTCCTCCTCGCCATTCTGGGGGTTCTGCTCAGACCCCTGGTGACGATCCTGGAACAGTTCGTCGTCGGCTTCCTCGCCCTTGGCGCCCTGTGACGCGCCGCATTTCGAGACGGCTCAATAGGCCTGGGCGGCGATGACGCGCTTGCCCTTCGCCGGTCCGCCGCACACCAGGCAGGCGCCTTCCTCTTCATCGGCTTCGAAGGGGATGCAGCGGATCGTCGAACGGGTCTCTTCGCGGATCTTGTCCTCGCATTCCACGTTGCCGCACCACAGGATGCGGAAGAACCCGCCCTTGTCGACCCGCTCCTTGTACTCGTCGTAGGAGTCGACGGTGAAGGTGTTCTCGTCGAGGCGCTGTTTGGCGCGGTCGAAGAGGTTCTGCTGGATGTCGTCGAGAAGCTGGACCAGCTTCTCCCGCAGGCCCTCCATGGGCAGGGCGATCTTCTCGCCCGTGTCGCGCCGCACCGCCACCACCTGGTTGTTCTGCACGTCGCGCGGCCCGATCTCGACCCGGATGGGTACGCCCTTGACCTCCCAGTCGGCGAATTTGAACCCGGGCTTGTACTGGTCGCGGTCGTCGATCTTGTAGAACAGCGGGTCCCAGTCCCGGGTGATCTCGCGGGCCTTGCCCACGGTGACCGCCATTTCGTCGTCGCCGCGCCAGATGGGTACGAACACCACCGGCAACGGCGCCAGGCGCGGCGGGATCACCAGGCCGTTGTCGTCGCTGTGCGACATGATCATCCCGCCCACGAGCCGCGTCGACACGCCCCAGCTCGTGGCGTAGACGTACTTGACCTCCTTGTCCTTGTCCTGGAAGGTCACGTCGAAGGCCTTGGCGAAGTTCTGGCCGAGGTGGTGCGACGTGCCCGACTGAAGGGCCTTGCCGTCCTGCATCATGGCCTCGATGGAGTAGGTGTGGTCCGCCCCGGCGAACTTCTCACGCTCCGTCTTGCGCCCGGCGATGACCGGCATGGCCAGAAACTCCTCGGCGAAACGCTTGTAGACCTGGACCATCAGGAAGGTTTCTTCCTCCGCTTCCTCGTAGGTGG
>CAYVOE010000425.1:0-2450 GCA_964452795.1 uncultured Nitrospiraceae bacterium | reverse complement strand
CCGTACTCGCGCGCGAAGCGCTCGTAGACGCCGATCATGCGCCGCGTCTCCTCCAGCGCCTCCTCGGCGGTGGCGTGGGCGGTGTGGCCCTCCTGCCAGAGGAACTCCGTGGTGCGCAGGAACAGGCGCGTCCGCATCTCCCACCGGCACACGTTGGCCCACTGGTTGATCAGCAGCGGCAGATCGCGGTACGAGCTGATCCAGTTTTTGTACATGGCCCAGATGATGGTCTCGGACGTGGGCCGGATCACCAGGGGCTCCTCGAGCTCCTTGCCGCCCGCGTGGGTCACCACGGCGCATTCCGGTGCGAACCCTTCGACGTGCTCGGCCTCTTTCTTCAAGAAGCTCTCGGGGATGAACAAGGGGAAATAGGCGTTGACGTGGCCCGTCTCTTTGAACATCCGGTCCAAATGGCGCTGGATGTTCTCCCATACGCCGTAGCCGGTGGGCTTGATGACCATGCAGCCCTTCACGGGCGAGTAATCGGCCATGTCGCCCTTGAGGACCACGTCGATGTACCACTGGGAATAGTCTTCGCTGCGCGAAGTGATGCCTTTCGCCATAATGCCTCCGAAAGCGGGAAAAAAGAGCCCGAGCCACAAAGCCGGTATGCTACCATATGGGCCGCGCCGGGTACCACCGCGGGCGATGGGGCGTCCGCGGCGGCTCTTAAGCCGTCGCATTTCTGCGGAAGGGTGCTAGGTCTCGGCGACGGGGGCAGGCTGGGGTTGCAGGCGCACGCCCACGAGGGTGACGTCGTCGAAGATCTCCGCATCGCCCACGTGGTCGTCCATGTCCTGCTTGATCCCGGCGAGCAGTTCCAGCAGGCCGCTGCCGCTGAATTCGGCGATCTTGCGATGGACCCGATCCTCCCCGTACAGCTCGCCCTGGCTGTTCTGCGCCTCCGTGAGCCCGTCGCTGTAGAGCAGCAGCGTGTCGCCGGGCTCGAGCGGCACCTCGTGTTCGGAGAACCGGCCGCGCGCCACCACGCCCAGGGGGAAGCCTTCCTCGGCCGTGAGGCGGAGCCGGCGGTTTTCGTCGACCCCGACGAGGAGGGGCGGGTTGTGTCCCGCCGACGCGAACCGGAGAATTCCCCGACGCACGTCGACGATCATGAAGAACAGTGTGACGAACCGGCCCGAGGCCCGGATCCTCCGGCTGAGGGCGGCGTTCGTCCGGCGCAGAAGCTCGGCGGGCGATTCGGTGTCTTCCACCAGGGTGCGCATGACGCTCCAGCACTCCGTGACCAGCAGGGCCGCCGGCAGGCCCTTGCCGGTGGCGTCGCCGATGGCCACGGCCAGGCGGTCCGGTCCCAGCTCGATAAAATCGTAGAAGTCGCCGCCCACCTCCTTGGCGGGTCGGCTCCATCCGAGGAGATCCAGCCCCTTCATGGTGGGGGGCGCTTCGGGCAACAGCGCCAACTGCAGCTCGGCGGCGATGTGAAGCTCGTGCTCGAGCCGTTCGCGGCGCAGGGTCTCTTGTTCGAGCTCGTCCATGGCCATGCGCAGGCTGCCGGCCATGTTGCCCACGGCCTGGGCGACTTCCTGTATCTCGTCCCGCGTATCGAGCTGCACGCGGTAATCCAGGTTGCCCTCGCCGATGGCGCGGACGCCCCGGGCCAGGGTGCCGATGGGTCGCGCCAGCTCCTTGCTGATGCGGAAGGCCGCGAACAGCGCGATGGCCAGCATCACCACGGTGAACAGCGTCACGTAGGCTATGGTGTCTCGGATGAGCCGGAGCCCGTGCTCGATCCGGTGCTGCATGTACAGGACCATGGGTTCGCGGTCGGGCAGGGTCAGGCGCATGGCCACGCCCACCTCCCAACCGACCCGACCGGTTACGGGACCGTTTTCGGGGTGCCGCATGAACCGGTCTATGAGGCCGAGGGCCTTTCGATTGAGGCCGGGTCCCGCCACCGCCAGGATCTCGCCGCGATCGTCCAGCACCATGGCGCGGGAAATGTTGAACCGGGTGTAGACGTCGCTCACCGCGCCCTGGAGCGAGAAGGGGGGGAGGATGCTCTGGACGAGGTCGTTGAGCGACTGCTCGAGCAGGGCGGAGAAGGCGTCCCACGACTGGCCCGGGGGCACCGTGCCGCTGTCTTCGAGCGACGTGCGCAGGCGCACCTTAGCCAGGGTCATGCGCTGGATCGCGCGACGCTGCTCTTCCTCGCGCAGTTCCGCGCTGTCCACGACGTAGCGCGCCCCGAGGCTGGTGTAGCTGACCGCCATGTCCTCGTAATGGGCGAGGATGTTGGTGGCGGAGTTCCACGCCACCACCAGCGCCATGGCCAGGATCGTCGCCGCCACCAGCAGGCCCAGGGTGAAGCTCAACCGCCTCTCAAACCTTTTCCTCATGCTCCCCCATTTCGCAGGACACCGTACACGGCCATACAATCATCAACGATCGGAACCGCGGCGTTCAATCCGCCCGCCGTTATTCCCGGGAAG
>CAYVOE010000424.1:0-4702 GCA_964452795.1 uncultured Nitrospiraceae bacterium | reverse complement strand
TGCCTACGAGGCGGTGTTGGAAGGTGCCGGCGCCGCGAAGCCCCGCCGCGACGCCGTGGACGCCCGTATCGTCGAGGACGTGCGCCAGGGCCGCGGTGCCATCATTAATTCGCAGGAGGAAGTCGGCGGCTGGCCCGACCTGACGGAATGAGCGGCGCGGTATTGGAAGGCGGCGCCCCCAATCGGGTCTGGGGGCGCCGGGGGAAAGGGCGTCGATTGCCCGTTATCGGGGTTGCGGGCTCACGACCTGTAACCGACAGTCACCGCGACAGGTAGGGAGCGACCCGTTCGTTCCATTCCTGCTGGGTGAGGCGTTCGACGTGGCCGTCGAGGAAGAGGACGTTTCGGGCGGGCGGACCGCCCGGATCGCCCGCATTCCATCCTTGCTCCGCTATGAGCGGCACCTGGGACTGCATTATGCCGCGGGACCAGGGCTCGGCGGGGTCGAGGTCGGGAGTCATGAGCCGGGCCATTTCCTCGAGTTCCGCCTCGCGTACGGCCGGAAACAGGTAGTCGTAGGACACCGTGCCCGGTTCATCCCAGGGTGCGGTGAGGATCGATACATCGACCAGATACTCGGGATACATGCTTAGCCAGCCGGGCGGGGTGTAGCCCCGGTGCTCCGCGGCGAACATCTTGCAGACCAGGCCCAACTGCTTGAGGTTGTTCTGGCTGGAATCGGACCCCGTCCGGGGAACCTCGCGTGCCTTATCCTCCGCCGAATAAGTCTTGATCCCTCCCACCGACAACCCTATGAAGTCGTCGGGCGGATCGGCGTAGGCCAGGCGCAACACCGGTCGGCCCACGGGCGACTCGGCGCCCCAGACCTCTTGCCGGCGCGCCTCCCACTCGATGAGGTTGTCCGGGTAGGGCAGGTCGTCGGACTCTTCGGGCCATTCGCTGGGCGGCAGCATTCCCCCCGGCTCGTAGGTGATGTCGCAGTCCGGCCGATCGTCATAGGCCTTGAGGTCGGCGACGTAGTCCGGGACCAGCGCCCCGAGGGACGGCGGGAAACGGCGGTCGTGGTCCCGCGCATAACGCTCGAGGGGCTCAAACAGGGCTTCCGCCTCCTCGCGCCGCGCCTCGAGCATGGCCGCGCGCTCGGCCCGGCGGCGCGCATCATCCTCCGACACCTTCTTGAGATGCACCGCCACGGTGTATTCGTCTTCCGAGGCCGGTCTCCGAGTGCTGAAGGCAAGGTCAAGCTCGCTGAAATCGGCGTTGAAAATTCCTTCGGCGCGGTACTCGACCGCCGGCTCATCCGTCTCGTCGATGTGGGTTCCCGACAGTGCAATGCGCCGTCCCTGGCGTCGGCCCGTCAGGCGTTCAATATCGGGCGCTCCCGTCACCTCGACGACGCCGTTCTCCTCGGCGATGCGAACCTCGATGGTCTCGCTGTCGTACGTTCCGTCGTCGTTGACAATGCGCGCGAGCCATACGCCCGCGGGCGATCCCGCCGGCGCCGCCGGTTCCCCGTCGAGGCGCACCACGCGGGCTACGCCGCGGTCGTCCACCACCACGGAATCCCGGCGCACTTCCGCCAGACGAAGGCCCGGCCGGATCTCGTCGCCCACGCGGTACACCCGGTTGCCCTCGGCGTCGTCGGGGGCGATCACCGCTTGTGGAATGCTTCCCTGAACGGTGCCCACCAGCCGCAGGCGCAAGGGCTCCGTCGCTGCCGGAGATTCCTCCGGCTCCTGGGGTTCGGGCGTCTCGGCCCCGGGTACGGCCCCGGGCGCGGGCGGTTGGACCGGACCCTGGGGAAGGCCCTCCGGCGACCCGGCGATCGGGCCGGACGACGCGTCGGGCGCCGAGGTTCCCCACGCGTACAGGATTCCGGCCCCGGCCATCAGCACAACCGCGGCCGCCGCGGCCGAAAGGAGTCTCCGCCGCCGGCTGCGCTCATAACCGGCCACGCGGCGTTGGATATCGTCGTACAGCGAGGCAGGAGGCGAATGGGGGATAGCCATGACCCGCGTCCTTTCCAGCCGACGCAGCTCGGCGCGGCATTCCGCGCACTGCGCCGCATGTTGTTCGACCCGTTGCCGGGCGGCGGCGGACAACTCGCCGTCCAGGTAGGCCGAAAGCTCTACGCCATTACACGCCACGTTGGGAATCTCCCACGTATTGCCCGTCCCGGTCGAGAAGCCGGGCCAGTCTCTTTCGTGCCCGATAGATCCAGATTTTCACCTCGTCGAGGGTCGCCCCGAGGGTCCGGGCAATGTCCTGGTAGGAGAGGTCACCGTACTCTCGCAGCATCCAGGCCCTTCGATGCGACTCCGGGAGATCTTCGAGGGCCCGGTCGACCTGCTCGCGCAGGAGCAGGCCCTCGGCGGGCGTCGAACCGTTTCGGCGCAAAGGGAGCGGCTCCGGTGAACGTCGCTGCCGGCGCAGGTGGTCAATGGCGAGGTTGTGAACCATGGTGAACGCCAGGGACCGGGCCTGGCGGGGGTCCTTTCGAAGCTTGCCGGCCCGCGCCACGCGGTAGAGGCGGAAGAGCGCCTCCTGCGCGATGTCTTCGGCTTCCTCCGCCTGGCGCACCATCCCGTAGGCATAGCCGTACAAGGGACCGGCGAGGCGCCGGCACAGGACGTCGAAAGCGGCCCGGTCGCCGCGGCCGGCCTTCAAGACCCATTCGTCTTCAGGATTCGTCAACGCACTCTCTCCGCGTCTGAAACGGTCGCCCAGTATACGGCGGAGGCGGACGAAAGTTACAGCGGCAGCTCCGCGAGGCTCCGCACGCGCGGACCCGGAAAGCGGGGATGCTCGCCTCGTCGGTCCACGAGGATGGCGTCGAGTCCGGCGCGACGGGCGCCCTGAAAATCCCAGTCCGGCCGGTCGCCGATGTAAACGGCGTCGGAAGGCGCGCAGCCGAACCGGCGCAGGATGGCGTCGAAGGGCGGCCGGGCGGGTTTGCGCCAGCCCACGTCGCGGCAGAAGACCGTGTGCTCGAAATACGGCGACAGCCCGTGGCGGTCCAGCTGCTCCTGCCAAGGCGCCACGATGCTGCCCCAGGGCATGTTCGACACCAGCCCGAGCCGGCAACCGCGCCCCCGCAGGGCCTCGAGGACCGGCCGCGCGTCGGGATAGGGCTCCGCCGAGCCGATGAGGGGCGCCACGAAAGCGCGGCAGGCGGCGTCGAGGATTTCCCGTGGCAATCGGCGCGGGTCGAAGCCGAAGACGCGGCCCAGGCGCGCCTCGATGGGACGCACCCGGTAGTTCGACGCCTCCCGGTTTTCCGCGGCCGCCCGCGCGGCAATCCCGTCGCCCGCCGGCACGGCGACCCCGGCCGCACGCAGTACCGATTCCGCCGCCGCGATGCCCGCGCGAAGATACGGCGTGAACCCGTCCTTGGTGCAATAGCCCACGAGGGTGTCGCCGAAATCGAAGAGCACCACGGGTTTCATGACCCGCATTTCCCCTGGACTATCCGAAAAGCGGCCCGACTTCCTTTAAATACGACGGCAGGTTTCAAATCACTTCCAGGCCGTCGCGGTCGGGGAGTCTCGGAAACGGCGCATGGGGTTCGTCCTGGTACCAGAAGGCGGTCGACGCGATGTCATCCTGGAGCGGCAGGTAGCGGCCGCCGCTGCGCCAGCCCAGGGCCTGGAGCGTCACCTTGAGGTCGCGCTCGAACCGAACGGGGTCCATGATGTGCCAGCGGTACATCCCGAAGCGTTGCTGCGACCGGTAGGTGCCGTCGGGACGGATCACCTGGTGGAGTCCCGCGTAGGGGGTGGTGAACTCGGTGTACTGTCCGTCGCGGTCGAAGTTGTAGGACCCGCAGAAGTAATCCTCGGTCCCCGTGCCGCAGACCGTGGGCCACTCGTCGCCGTCGAGGTAGAACTTGATCTCGCCCTCGCCCCACCAGCCCGCGTTGTTCACCTGCCAGGCCACATACGTGCCCACGTAATGGCCGTGGCCGCGGACGCCGTCCAGCAGCGTGTGAACCTCTTTGTACGGCAGGGGGTTGCTGCGACGGAACTGGGCGTGGAGATACGCGGCGTCGTCGGGCACCTCGGTGAGCGTGTAGTTGACCTGGTAGTACAGAACGATGGCGTCGTCGTTGAGGTTCTCGACGGTCATGCGGCAGCGGCGGCGGAAGGGCATTTCCCAGTAGCTGTTGAAGGCGCTGCCGGGGTTCACGCACACGGGCAGCGACACCAGCGGCGCGTACTGGCACCAGCCCATGCCGAAGAAGTCGCCGATGGGCACCTCGATGCTGGGATGTTCCTCATCGTCCCACCAGACCCGCAGGATGCTGAACCGCCAGTTGCCCGTAATGGTGATCCAAATCTGCTGGATCGCGCCCGGACCGTCCACGTCCGCCATGGTGAAGGTCTCGCCCGAGGCGATGGACACCGCCGGCGACACCTTCCATCCTTTGCCGAGGTCGCGGGCGGCCGCGGCGCCGTGGCCCGTCTCCGCCATGCCGCCCCGGCCTTTCTCGCCGGTGAAGTTTTCCGCGGAAAGGGATCGCGTCTTGGCCCGCGACAAACGCGACAAATTCCCGAGACCCAGATTGAGGCCGTTATACATGATGACGTCTCCCCCGGAACGATCCATGCCCAAGGCTGCTCTCGACGCCCGATGCTACGCCACCGCCCCGCCCCGATGCAACGCATCGCGTGCGCTCACCGCCCCGGGGCGGCGTCATAACAGTTCGCCGTATACCTCGGCGAGGGCGGCGGCGAAGGGCTCC
>CAYVOE010000423.1:0-4704 GCA_964452795.1 uncultured Nitrospiraceae bacterium | reverse complement strand
GGGCGCGAGGGTGGTGCTCCCGCTCAGGAACTCGATGAGGGTGGGCACGTCGAAGATCATGTCTTCGGTGGTCCAGTCCTGGAGCACCTCGCCGCTCACGACGGTCTTGAGGCGCAGGACGTTGGGGTTGGGGATCTCGTCCGTCGTCACCAGGTGCGGGCCGAGGGGCGCGAAGGTGTCGAAGGTTTTGCCGCGGCACCACTGGCCGCCGCCCCACCGGTTCTGCCAGTCCCGGGCGCTCACGTCGTTGGCGCAGGTGTAGCCGAGCACGTAGTCCAGGGCCTTGTCGCGGCTCACGTTCTTGCAGGCCCGGCCGATGACCACCGCCAGCTCGCCCTCGTAATCCACCTCGTCGCTGCGCAGCTTCGTCGGCAGGACAATGGGCTCGCCGGGATGCTGCACCGCCTGGGGACTCTTCATGAACAGCACCGGAAACTCGGGGGCCGTCTTCCCCGTTTCCTCGGCGTGCTTGCGATAGTTGAGGCCGATGCAGAACAATGCCGTGGGCTGTATCGGCGCCCGCAGCCGCGTGACCTCCACCGTCTCGTCCGTCACGCGGGGTTGGTCGTACAGGTCGCCCTCGATGCGCCGGGCCGAGCCGTCGGGTTGAAGCGCCGCGTGGTGCACCCGTCCCGCGGCATCCTCGTATCGAATGATGCGCATGGTCTTCCTCCGCCGTTGAGACCGCCATTGTGCCGATCGGGCGCGACGGACCGCAACCGCGGACCGAAACCGCTCATGTTTGAAATGAACCTTCACCGGTTTGAAATGAACGGTCATTGTGATAGAATGAGGCCAGGACCCGGGCCGCACGCAGTCCCCGGGGGATGCGGCCCCGCTAACCGCCGGACCCATCACAATGGGGACCGACGCCATCCAACGAAGGAGAGCTCACATGGGGGTTACGACATTCTCGACGCTTGACTGGGCCAAGGTGGATCTCCAGACCTACCCGAAAATGGTGGCGCCGCCGCCGGGGCCGCGGTCGCAGGAGTTGCACGGCCGTTGCACCAAATACTTCAAGGGGCTCAGCGGCCAGGTGAAACTGTTTCCCGTGGCTTTCGAGTCGGGCGAAGGGTGCATCCTGCGCGACGTGGACGGCAACGAGTACATCGACTTCTCGTCGGGCATCTACGTGACCACCCTGGGCCACTGCCACCCGAAGGTGAGCGAGGCGATCGCCAAGTACACCCGCACGCTGATGAACGCCCACGACTTCACCACGCCCATCAAAACCCAACTGGTGGAGAAGCTGGCGGAGATCCTGCCGGGCGACCTCAACGGGTTCCAGTTCTACGACTCGGGCACCACGGCGGTGGAGGCGGGCCTTCGGGTGCTGCGCGCCGCCAGCGGCCACAACGAGATCCTGAGCTGCTTCTACGATTACCACGGAAAGACCCAGGGCGCGGTGTCGCTGGGCCACATCCGGGCGCGGTGCTACGGGGCGACCCGGGTGCCGGGCATGCACATGCTGCCCCGGCCGGACGTGTATCGGCCGAAATGGACCAAAGCCGACGGCACCATCGACACGGACTCCTACATCGACTTCTTTGAAGACTATATCGACAAGGCGACGGTCCACGACGTGGCGGGATTCTGCCTCGAGCCCATCCAGGGCTGGGGCGGCACCATCATGCCGCCGGACGACTTCTTCCCGAAGCTGCGCAAGCTGTGCGACGAGCACAACATCCTGCTCATGGCCGACGAGGTCCTCACGAGCTGGGGACGCACCGGCAAGTGGCTGTGCATGGAGCACTGGGGCGTGGTGCCCGACGTGGTGACCATCGGCAAGGGCTTCGGCAACGGCTTCCCCGTGACGGGCGTGGCGGTGCGCGAGCCGTTCAAGGAGAGCTTCGAAGCCATCAGCGCGTCGAGCTCGTACGGCGGCAACCCCATGGCCTGCGCCGCGGCCCTGGCTTCGACCGAGGTCATCGAAGAGGAAGGCTTGCTCGAGCACGCCCAGCGCCTCGGCGATCTGGCCAACAAGCGCATGGCCCGCATGCTCGAGGAGCACCGCATCGTCGGCGACGTGCGCGCCAAGGGCTGCCTCATGGGCATCGAGCTGGTCCAGGACAAGGCCACCAAGAAGCCCTTCGACAAGGCGGGCGCCCTGGTGTACCAGAAGGCCTTCGCCAAGGGCCTGGCGTGGATCCCCGCGGGCCACATCCTGCGCATGAGCCCGCCCATCGTGATGGACGAAGACACCCTGCTCAAGGGCCTCGACATCATCGACGAAGCCATCGGCGAGACCGAGAAAGAGCTGCTGTCGTAGTTTCCCGACGTGTTCCGTTGGCGCGCGGAGGCCCGTTCTTCCGCGCGCCTTTTCTATGTCCGGAATCTATCGTGAGCCCTGATAGAGGGTGGCGATGCCGAAGGTGAGGGGGAAGGCCCGGACCTCGCGGAAGCCCGCGTCTTCGAGAAGCCGGCAGAAGGCGTCGCCGTAGGGGAAGCGCTCCACGGTCTGGTTGAGGTAGCGGTAGGCGGCGGTGTCGCCCGACACGGCGCCCCCGAGCCGGGGCAGCACGTGGCGGAAGTAGGCGAGGTATAGCGCTCGGAAGGCCGGGTTCGCGGGCAGCGAGAACTCCAGGATCAGGACCCGTCCCCCGGGCCGCAGCACGCGGTTCATCTCGCGCAGGGCGGCCCCCACGTCGGCCACGTTGCGGATGCCGAAGGCGATGGTGACGACGTCGAAGGCGCCGTCGACCATGGGCAGGGTTGCGGCGTCGCCCCGTATCAGGGTGACGCGGTCCGTCCACCCCCGTTGCTTCACCTTCTCGCGGCCGAGCTCCAGCATGCGTCCCGCCGGATCGAGTCCCACGCCCCGGGCAACGCGCCCCTCGCCGGCCAGCAACGTCAGCAGTACGTCGGCCGTGCCCGTGGCCAGGTCCAGCACGCGCAGACGGTCACCCTCCGGCAGGTGCCGCCGCATCCGTTTGCGCCAGGCCACGTCCCGGCGCATGGAGAGGACGCGGTTCAACAGGTCGTATCGCGGGGCAATGCGGTCGAACATGCGCCAGACCGTATCGCGGGGCGTTTCGGGCGGGGAAGTGGTCACGGACACCTACCTTGAAGCCATCGGAAATCCAGGTAACTCAAAACGGCGCCTCCTTCACGGAGCCTCGAGGGACCGCGGGTTCCGGAGATAGTACAGGTACCCGTCCTCGGCGCCCACCACGAGGTCGGGGATGCCGTTGCGGTCCCAGTCCACCGTCGCGGGACACGTGGTGTGGCCGGCCAGCTTGTGCGGGTCGACCAGGCCCTCGTTGCGGAACACGTAGGGACGGTCGTCGTCGCCCACGTTCCGCAGGAAATCCACGTTCTCGCTGTTGAGCAGGATGTCCACGCGGCCGTCGCCGTCCCAGTCCGCCAGGGCCAGCTTGCGGCGACCGCTGCCGCCGGCCCGTCGGTCGTTGAGGCGCAGGGGCTGACCGTCCTCCCCGAGGAAGATCCGTTCGCCCGGCAAGAGGGCGAGCCCGTCGTCGCGGCGTACCCGCTCAAAGAAAGCGAGGTACCCCTCGGTATCCAGCATCACGAGATCGTTCAATCCGTCGCCGTTCAAATCGTACACCACGGGCGTGGTGCGCCATTGCGTGACGAGTTGCTTGCCTTTCGGCGTCCACCACACCCATTCCGGCTTCGGCGTCTCGCCTTCCCACTCGACCTCGATGGGCCGGGCGGGCTCGAGCTCGGGCTTCCCGGCATCGCCCGCGTTCCGGTACCAGAGCACTTCGCCCCAGATGGAGTTGATGACGATGTCGAGCCGGCCGTCGCCGTCCCAATCGGCCACGTTGGGGACGGTATAACCCCACTTGGCCTCTGCGGGACCCTGGATTGAGCCGTTCGGTCCCGCCTGGATGCGGATGATCTCGCCGCCGGCCGTCAGATACACGGGCTTGGCCCAGCGGGGCGGGTCGCCGCCGTCGAGGTTCTCGACGAAGCTCAGGTAGCCCGCCGTGTCGCCCACGATGAGGTCCTCGTCGCCGTCGCCGTCCCAGTCCACGCCGTAGGGCGTCGCCAGGGCGCCCACCTTGACCCGATGGGCTTCCTGCTCGAAAAACCGGGGCAGTTCGAAGACCGGCATACCGCCTTCTACACGGCCCGTGTGCTTGAGGAGCGCCACGCGCCCGTCTTCCTGGCCCACCACGAGGTCCACGTCGCCGTCCCGGTCCCAATCGATGGCCGCGACCTGGAGCATCTCGAGGTCCATGCGGATGTCTTCGCCCTCGTGCTGCAGGAAACGCCCCTCGGCGTACCGGGGCTCGGTGCGGGTGCCCACGTTCTCGAAATAGCTGAGCCGATCGAGGAACTCGCCGCAGACGAGATCGAGGTCGCCGTCGCCGTCGAAATCGGCGAAGTTCGGTGAAGGCGCCCCGTAGACGTCGACGGGCTTCCCTCCGGCCTGGACCTGTTCCGACGGACCGTAGACCGGCGCCTCGTTCGTGCCCGTATTCCTCACCCAGTACACGTAGCCGTGGAGGGGGCCGCGGGTCCATTCGCCCTGCTCGTTGTAGGCGTCGTCCCAGCCGTAGTCGCGCCAGTCGCTGGCCCCGAAGACCAGGTCATACACGCCGTCGCCGTCGTAGTCGTACTGTTTCCACTGGCGATCCCGTCCTTCGAGGTAGAAATCGGGCGTATACGCGATCGTGCCGGTGGGCTCCGTGTTCCCCGGGCCAAGGCGGTCGTAGTACTTGCCCTCGGCGATGA
>CAYVOE010000422.1:0-4719 GCA_964452795.1 uncultured Nitrospiraceae bacterium | reverse complement strand
GCGGAGCCATCGGCTACGTGCCCCAGGACACCTTCCTGTTCTCCGACTCCGTGCGAAACAACCTGACCCTTGGCCGGCCCGATGCCACCGACGCGGAAATCATGGCCGCCGCCGAGGCCGCCCAGTTCGCCGAAACCCTCGAGCGCCTGCCTCAGGGGCTGGCGACCCTGTTGGGCGAACGGGGCATCAACCTTTCGGGCGGACAGAAGCAGCGGCTGGCCATCGCACGGGCCATCCTGCGCGACCCGCCCATCCTCATCCTCGACGACGCCTTGTCGAGCGTGGACACCCACACCGAGGAAGAGATCCTGCGGCACCTCAAGGAAGTGGCGGCCACGCGCACCACGTTGATCATCTCGCACCGGATTTCGTCGATTTGTCACGCCGACAACATCCTGGTGCTCGACGACGGCCGGCTGGTGGAACAGGGGACGCACGACGAACTGGTGGCCGCCGGCGGCCTCTACGCGGACCTGTATCAACGGCAGCTTCTCGAGGAGGAGCTGGAAGAAACGGCATGAGCAACGGCTACCATATCGAAGACGAGGCCCAGCAACGGCCCTACGACAGCCGGCTCATGCGCCGGCTCCTGGGGTATCTCCGTCCCCACGCGGCGGCCTTCTTCATTTCGACCGCGCTGCTGGCGGCGGCCACCCTGGCTTCGAGCGTGCAGCCCCTGCTCAACAAGTACGCCCTGGACTGGTACATCGCCCATCCCGAACGGGCCGAATTGCGCAACCAGGGCCTGAATTCTCCCGAAGCGCGCGCGCAATGGCAGCAGATGGCGGAACGAGACGGCGAGGGCCTGCTCTACCTGGTGCTCGTCATCGGCGCCCTCATGATTGCCGACGGCGTGATGCGCTATGCCCAGGCCCTCATCGTTGCGTACGTAAGCCAGAGGACCATGCTCGAGATGCGGGTGGGTTTGTTCGCGCACCTGCAGAAGATGTCGTTGCGGTTCCTGGACAAGAACCCCGTGGGACGCCTCATGACCCGCGTCACCAACGACGTCGAGAACATTCAGGAACGGCTGGTGACGGACCTGGTCACCGTGGTCAGCCAGGTCCTGATGATCGTGGCCGTCCTGGGGTTCATGCTGTGGCTCAACCCGGTTCTGGCCGTGGTCACCCTGGTGGCGGTGCCCGGGATGTTCATCACCAGCCTCGTGTTCAAACGGTTCGCCCGCAAGTCGTACCTCGAGATCCGGAAACGGCTGGCCGGACTCAATGCCTACCTGCAGGAAAACGTCAGCGGCATGCGGGTGGTCCAGATCTTCGGGCGCGAGGCGACCAACTTCGACGAATACCGCCATCGGAACGCCGCCCACCGCGACGAATGGCTGGTCCAGGTGCGCAACTACGCCGTTTATTTCCCCACCATCGAATTCTGGAGCGCCCTGGCCATCGCGCTCATCGTGCTTTACGGCGGCTTCCAGATCCTCGCCGGCGTCGCCACCATCGGCACCATCCTCGCCTACGTGCAGTGGGCCGAGCGCCTCTTCGGGCCCATCCGCGCCCTCGCCGACAAGTACAACCTCATCCAGGACGCCATGGCCTCGTCCGAACGGGTGTTCCGCCTCCTCGACACCCCCGAGGACGTGGTCGACAAGCCCGACGCGCGCGACGCCGACGACATCCGCGGCGAGGTGGAGTTCCGCAACGTGTGGTTTGCCTACGACGACGAAAACTGGGTCCTCAAGGACATCAACCTCCATGTGCAGCCGGGGGAACGCATCGCCATCGTCGGCCACACGGGCGCCGGCAAGAGCACTTTTGTAAACCTGCTCAGCCGGTTCTACGACGTGCAGAAAGGGGCCGTGCTCGTGGACGGCGTCGACGTGCGGGACTATCGCCAGCGGTCGCTGCGGGGGCGAATCGGCATGGTGCTCCAGGACGTGTTCCTCTTTTCCGGGTCCATCGAGCGCAACATTCGCCTCGGCGACGATTCCATGACCATGGAACGGATCCGGGCCTGCGCCGAGCACGTCAATGCCGCCCGCTTCATTGAACGCCTCCCCGGCGGCTACGACTACAACGTGGGGGAGCGGGGCGGCAACCTGTCCACGGGCCAGCGTCAGTTGCTGGCCTTTGCGCGCACCCTGGCCCACGACCCGCGCATCCTGGTCCTCGACGAAGCCACCTCGAGCGTGGACACGGAGACAGAAGCGCTGATTCAGGACGCCATCGAGAAGCTGATGCACGGCCGCACCTGCATCGTCATCGCCCACCGCCTGTCGACGGTCCAGAGCGCCGACCGGATCGTCGTGATGCACCACGGCGAGATACGAGAAGTGGGGACCCACCAGGAGCTTTTGGCCCAAAGAGGACTGTACTACCGCCTCTACCTGCTTCAGTACAAGGACCAAAGCAGCGCCGCCTGAGGTGATTTAGCTCTCGGATTGATGCGTGCGGGGCGTCGTCCGGTCCGCAGCCTGCCCGGCCGATGACCCCGACCGGATGGCATCGTCGACCGAGCAGGAAATTCTTTACAAACTTCCGGCGACAGCGCTTCGACAAACGCTCGCTTGCTCGATCGGGCGGGAATTGGCGCCTACGTGAGCGGGCCGGGAGGCACGGGAATACACCAAGAACGGTCCTTGAAAGTGCTCCAGACTGTTCCTTAATTAAAGTTTCCGGCCAAACCTTTATTATGGGAATCCATAATTAAAGTTTCGCGCCGAACTTTAATTATGGAGATTCCTTCGTTAAGGTTCGGGTCCCTTCCTGATGCACCGACTTCACACAATGATCAGATTTCTCTGTTTTGTTCATCCGATGGCGACGCTCTATTCAGGCGAATGAGTCGTCCAACGGGTCACGGCTGAGGGATGGCCTCTTCCTCGGGCTTGCGGGTGCGGAGGCCGGTGCCTTCTTCCGTGGGGCGCTCGGGAGACAGGGCCTGGTAGGCGAATCCGGCGATGGCTCCTCCGACGAGGGGCGCGACCCAGAACAGCCAGAGCTGCGCCAGGGCCCAGCCGCCTACGAACACGGCGGGACCCGTGCTGCGGGCGGGATTTACCGAGGTGTTGGTGACGGGGATGCCGATCAGGTGGATGAGGGTCAGGGCGAGTCCGATGGCGAGGGGGGCGAACCCGATGGGGGCGCGCTTGTCCGTGGCGCCGAGGATGACCATGAGGAACATGAAGGTCAGGACGATTTCGGCGACCAGGCCCGCGGCGAGGGAATAGCCCTGAGGCGAATGGTCTCCGTATCCGTTGGCGGCAAATCCGCCGGCCAGATCGAAGCCCGCCTGCCCCGAGGCGATGAGGTAGAGGACGCCCGCCCCTATGACGCCACCGATGACCTGCGCCACGACGTAGGGGAGGATTTCGGAAGCGGGGAAGCGCTTGCCGGTCCACAGGCCTATGGTCACGGCGGGGTTGAGGTGGCATCCCGAGATGTGTCCGATGGCGTAGGCCATGGTCAGCACCGTAAGGCCGAAGGCCAGGGCCACGCCCACGTAGCCGATGCCCACGTCGGGCACGCCCGCCGCCAACACCGCGCTGCCACATCCGCCGAATACGAGCCAGAAGGTGCCCAGGCACTCTGCCGTTGCGCGCGTAGCCAAAGACATTGCGGTATCCTCCCTGCTTGTTGGGCCGCCGCGGAAGGCGGCAAACGGATACAAAAAGTTCGGGTGAACTTCGCAGATGCTATTCAAAGGCAAGTCAATTGGCCGAAGAGGGCGGCAGATGGACACGGGTGCCCGCCCCGGTGCATTTCATGATGGCCGAAAGGCGGGCGGTTGTCAACCGTTCACTTTGCTAGGGGTCGGGTTGGCGGAGTACGAGGCGTGGCCGTCACGGCCAAGGTCTCTTGACGATATCCCTTGCGTGAGACGCCCCGGCTACCCCTCGGCGGCGCGCCCGAGCCACCTGCTTCTGTCCTGGACGGCGCGCGCAACCCCCTTTTCCACTTCAAAGTCGCAGATGAGGGGCAGGTGATCGGAATACGGCACGTTGGGCACCTGGAACTGGGTCACCCGGATCTCCGGGCTGTGAAGGATAAAGTCCAGCTGCCGGCACGGGTTTCGGCTCGAGTGGGAGGCCCGTCCGTCTCGGTCGGCGCTTTGAAGCCCCGTCGCCTCGAGGAAGAGCTGAAGCTCCCACACCCCTCGGAAGAGGTTGAAGTCGCCGGCCACCACGACGGGCTTCTCGATGTTCTTCAGGATCGAATGGAGCTCGCGAAGCTGGTACTGGCGGTGGCGGAACTTGAGGGAGAGATGGACCAGCACCACCACCACGTCCTCCAGCTCCATCTGGAGCACCAGGCGCTTGATCCCTTCGCTGAAATAATGGCACTGCTGGGACACGATTTCCTGGTTCGTCAGCAGCGCGTTGCCCTGGTCCTTGAGCACCGGCAGGGTCTGGGACCAGAGCCGGCCCGAGTACTTGCACTGGTACACGTGGTAATGGCCCAGGGCCTTGGCGATGTACTCGGCCTGGCTGCGCCGCCCCGCGCGGAAGGAGCCCCCGTCCACCTCGAGGAGGCCGACGATGTCGGCGTGGGTGGACTTGATGAAGCGCGTGATGGTCGCCAGGTTCTCGTCGGTGGATTTCAGGTAACCGCTATAGGGCAGGGGCAGGTGAAACCGGTGGTCGGCGCCTGCACCGTACCGTATATTGTACAAAAGGATCCTCATCGACTGATTCAGCAATGAATTCCAAGACAATCGGGAGCGGGCCACGGGAAAGGTTCCTGCGTTATTGTACCGCGGAAC
>CAYVOE010000421.1:4153-4728 GCA_964452795.1 uncultured Nitrospiraceae bacterium | reverse complement strand
TGGCGGTGTTGGCGGCTCTCGTGCTCGGCGGCGTGCCGGCGCAGGCGGAAGAGATCTCGGCGAAATGGATCTGGCAGGACCGCGACGACTACGGCCGGTACAACGACACCGTCGTGGCGCGGAAGCGTTTTTTCCTGCCGGAGATCGACGCGGCGAAGCTCCTCATCACGGCCGACACGCGGTACCGTCTCTACGTCAACGGCGAATGGGTCAACGACGGCCCGGGCCGGAGCTGGCCGTCCCACTTCCAGTACGACGTCGTCGACGTGGAGCCCTACCTGCATGCGGGCGAGAACGAGCTGCGCATCGTGGCGAAATTCGCCGGCGCGGGCACCTTCATCCACGTGCCGCAGCAGGCGGGCCTGTTGGTCCAGCTCGACGCCGTCGGCCGCGACGGGACCCGGATACGGATCGGCTCCGACGAGACCTGGGAAGTGGCGGAGGCCTCGGCGTGGATGAACGCAACGCTCAAGAAGTGCGTGCAGATGGGCCCCTACGAGATTTACGACGCCCGCCGCGAAGCCCTCGACTTCGAGCCGGCCCTGCCGGCCCCTGCGCCCCGCACCCGCTTCAGC
>CAYVOE010000421.1:0-4143 GCA_964452795.1 uncultured Nitrospiraceae bacterium | reverse complement strand
GGACCTCAATCCGCGGGACTGCCCGTTGCTCACGAAGGATCCCACGACCTTCGCGCGGTTCGTGGGCGCGTCCCGGGTGGCGGCGGACTGGCTGGCCTTCGGCTTCCCCACGGGGCGCCTGCTGTATCCCGGCCGGTTCGACACGAATCACCACGTCTCCACCATGAGCGCGGTGGTCACCCGGATCGACTGCGACGCCGACATGACCCTGCACGTGGAGACCTTCGAAAGCGCCCACTACCGGTACTTCGTCAACGGCGTCGAAGCCAAGGACGGCGCCTGTCCGCTCCGGCAGGGCGGCAACCTCTTCGCCGCCGTCATCGGCCGTCCCTTCGTGCACTGGCAACGCGACACGGTGATCCGCTTCGTCGAGACCGAAGGTTTCACGTTGCGCAATCCCCTGGACGAGTCGGCGGACGACCCGTGGTGCTTTGCGCCGATCGAGGAAGCCCGCTACGCCACCGCGGACTACCTATGGGAGTTGATGCCGAGAGAGGAGCAGCAAGCCGTCAATCGAAGGATCTCCGAGGCCGCCGACACGTTCATCGCGACCCTGGGCGACGTCGATTCCTTCCGCGCCGCGAACGAAGGCCGCGTCGCCACCCTTCGCCGGGACCGGATCATGGACGACCCCCACTTCCAGTTCTCCCGCCGGCGCGTGTTGGGAGACGCCGAGGGGCTCGTCGGGAATCCGGGCGGCCTGATCCACGGCCTGGGCGAAGCGACCGTCGTGCGCCCTGCCGAAGACGGCGACGTGGAACTCGTCTACGACCTCGGCTGTCAGCGCGTGGGCTATTACGACTTCGAGTTGAAGGCCGAGGAAGGGCTCATCGTCGATGTGGCGGGCGTCGAGTACATCGCCCCCTCCGGGCGGGTGCAGCACACGAACCCCTACCGAAACAGCATGCGCTACATCTGCAAGGAAGGCTGGAATCGGTTCACCTCATACGAACGCCGGTCCGGACGGTACCTGTTCATCACCCTGCGCAATCAGACCCGGCCCGCCCTGATCCGAAGCTTCAAAGTCGTGGAATCCACCTATCCCGTGGAACGGCGGGGCAGTTTCGCGTGCAGCGACGAAGCCCTGACGCGGATCTGGGAGATCTCGGCCCACACGTTGAAACTCTGCATGGAAGACACCTTCACCGACTGCCCCCTCTACGAGCAGACCCACTGGGTCGGAGACGCGCGCAACGAAGCCCTCTTCGCCTACACGGCCTTCGGCGCCTACGACCTCGGACGCCGGTGCATCCGGCTGTCGGGTCAGTCCCTCGAGCAATACCCCATCGTCCTCTCCCACACCCCCTCGACGTGGGAGCGCCTGATCCCGGCCTTCAGTTTTCTGTGGGGCATCTCGGTCTGGGACTACTACGAGCACACGGGAGACGTCGAGCTCTTGAAGGAGGCCTATCCCTGGGCGATCCGAAATCTGCAGGGAGCGGAGGACTTCGTAAACGACCAGGGCCTCTTCAGCGCGGGGATGTGGAACTTCTTCGACTGGACGAAGCTCGACCTCTACCAGCGGACCGTCCTGCACAACAGCATGCTCCTCGTGGGCGCCATCGACGCGGCGAAGAAATGCGGCGAAGCGCTCGGAGTCGATACGCACGCGCCGTGGCTGGCGGCTTACCGGGATCGGCTGGTTCGAGGCATCAACGCGCTGTGGGACCCCGAGAAGGGCGCCTACCCCGACAGCATCCGCGACTCCGGCGAGATCAGTCCGTCCATCAGCATGCACACGAGCTTCCTGGCCATCCTCCACGACATCGTCGAGGAACGGAACCGGGAACAGGTCGTCCGCAACCTGCTCGACCCGCCCGAAGACATGGTGCGGGTCGGGTCGCCCTTCGCCCTGTTCTACGTGATGCAGGCCCTCGAGAAGACGGGGCACGCCGACGAGATCGTGAAGATGATCCGGGAGAACTACACGCCCATGCTGGAAGCCGGAGCCACCACGGTGTGGGAAAGCTTCGCCACCGGCACCACCGGGCGCGACGGTTTCCCCACCCGCAGCCACGGCCACGGCTGGTCCGCCGCACCCGTCTACTACCTCAACCGGTTGGTCCTGGGCATCGCGCCGGAAGCCCCGGGCGGGCGGGAGTACGCGGTGAGCCCCCGGTTGAGCGGCCTCACATGGGCCCGCGGCTCCTCCGCCACCGTCCACGGAGACATCGAGGTCTCCTGGAAGCTCGACGGGACCACCCTGGACGTGGTCGCCACGGGCCCGCGGGACGTTTCGCTGCGTTTCGTCCGCAACGACTCCCACGACGGCCTGACGATCGTCTACAACCACGAGCCCCTGGAGTAGGCATCGCGTGTAAGGCCCTCTGGATCTTTCAAAGATCCGACACGAATCCATCATATATTTATCAACATTGATAACAACAACCCCGCTTCTTTCACAAGGACTTGTCGGTAACCTCGCCCCTTCTTTACACGGAAAATCGACAAGCGAGATACCCTATAACCCTTTTCTGCCCCTACGTTTACTATTTCTTGCAATTTTCTCTTGCCTTCTGCGGCGCTTTATGATAGGAATTTATCACTGTCTTTATTCGAATCCATTGCATTTTTACCACGAAGGCCTATCCAATGATGTCAGATACGGACGGTCGAGGGACGAAACGGTCTCAACCCAAGTACGAAGCGGCCAAGGCGACCTTGCGGCGCCGGGTCGAGAGCATGCCGGCGGGTGCCAAGCTGCCCTCGCTTCAGGTCTTGTGCGAAGAGCTGGAAATGAGCCTGGGCACGGTGATGCGAGCGATCCGGGAGCTGGCCGAGGAAGGCACGATCGAGCGCCGCAAGAACCGGGGGGCCTTTGTGGGGCGGGGCCGGGAAAAGCGGAACGTGCTGGTGGTCTGGCCCGATTTCGTGGAGCGGGTAAGCGGCCAGCCTATCACCATACACTCGTACACGTCGCGGATCCTGCACGCGGTCCAGGCGGCGGCAGCGCAACTGAACCGTAACCTGCTGGTTGCGCCCCGGCTGGCGGTGCAGGGCGCGTCTTTCGACATGACGGCCAACGGCGTGTCGGGCGTCCTGGCGCTGTTCAACTGCGAGCGGTCGCTGGTGGAGTCGTACCTCGAGCGCCGCATCCCCCTTGTGCTCGTGAAGCCCCTGGTGCGCGTCCCGGGAGCGCCCTTCGTGGCGACGGACCACTGCGCGGAGACCCAGCATGCGACGCTCAGCCTGGTGCGCCGGGGGCACAAGCGGATCGTCTATGTGGCCGTGGACCAGCACGTCGAGATCCCGAACGTGGAGCACAGCGAGGTGGCGGCCAATTTCGTGGTCGAGGAACGGGTGCGGGGATACCGCCTGGCGATGCGCGAGGCGGGTCTGGAGCAGAACATTTACGTCCATTCGGGTCCGGCGCGGGTCTGGGACAAGGCGGACCGGGATCGGCTGTACGAGGTGTTGCGAGAGACCGGGGCGACCGCCTGTTGCTGCTTCAACGACGACCTGGCGGGACGGGTGTACCAGACCTGCCGGGAGCACCGGCTGTCGATCCCGGGGGATCTGAGCGTCATCGGCCACGACGACGCCGACATCGCCCGGGCGCTGCAGCCCGGCCTGACGACCATCGAGGCTCCGCTCGAGGAGCTGGGGCGTCAGGCGGTGCGGCTGTTGAACGAGTACATGGAAGGCGGCGGGCTCGAAGGCTGCGGACTCGTGCTGGCTTCGAAGCTCAAGGAACGGGAATCGGTTGCCACGCTAGGCGACGCGGGATTCAATTCCGGATCGGGACCGCAGATGCCGGTCGCGATGCCGGGTTAGGTGAAGGCTCCTGGAATCATTGGGTTCGACTGGAGGAAAAGTCATGCGCAGAGAAGGTTTCACCCTCATCGAGCTGCTGGTGGTGATCGCCATCATCGGCATCCTCGCCGCCATCCTGCTCCCGGCGCTGGCCCGGGCCCGGGAAGCGGCGAACCGCGCGTCCTGCCAAAACAACCTGAAACAATTCGGCACCATCTACAAGATGTATGCGGGGGAAGCCAGGGGGCAGTGGCACCCGGGGGCCGTGTCGAATCAGGGCGTATCCTTCGGGTGGATGGGGCCCAAGTTCATTTATCCGGAATATCTGACGGACCTCAACATACTGTTCTGCCCCTCCTCGGTGACGACGGAAGGGACGAAAGACGCCAT
>CAYVOE010000420.1:0-4735 GCA_964452795.1 uncultured Nitrospiraceae bacterium | reverse complement strand
GCCCGATCTCGACGGCAAGACCCTCGCCGAAGTGCGTCGATTCCTGGGGGATTGGCTGGACCGCACCGACGCCCTCTACATGGCCGTATCCGTTCCGCCCGATTTCGCCTTTCCAGACGAAAGTCCGCGGGGCCGCCTCATCGAGGAGTGCGTCGTCCCCGTGGCGCGCGAGCGGGGCGTTCCCTTCGCCCTGATGATCGGCGTCAAGCGCGGCGTCAACCCGGCCCTGCGGCTGGCCGGCGACGGGGTGGGCCGGGCCGACCTGGGCGCGCTGGAACGCCGGTGCGCCGGTCACCCCGACTGCAAGTTCATGACCACGGTGCTGTCGCGGGAGAACCAGCACGAGGTGACGGTGATGGCGCGGAAGCTGCCCAACCTGCACCTCTTCGGCTGCTGGTGGTTCCTGAATGTGCCGAGCCTCATCCGGGAGATGACCGAAATGCGCCTCGAGCTCCTGGGCCTGTCGGTGACGCCGCAGCATTCCGACGCCCGCGTGCTCGAGCAGGTGGTGTACAAGTGGGACCATTCCCGGCGGATCATCGGAACCGTGCTCGAGGAACAGTACGCGCGGCTGGCCGCCACCGGCTGGACCGTGTCGGAAGACGAGATCCGGCGGGACGTGGCGCGCCTCTTCGGAGGAGGATTCTGGGAATTCATCGGACGGAGCCCCAAGCATTGACGAACGATACGGCACCCTCGGGCGGCAACCGCCCTTCTTTCCAATACGAAACCGAAATCGCCCTGCGCCACACCGACGCGGCGGGGATCGTGTTCTTCCCGCGCTACTTCGACATGATGCAGGACGCTTTCGAGGCCTTTATGAAGGCCCGGGGCCTCCCCGCGGCGCGGATCATGAAAGAGACCCACTACTACCTGCCGCTGGTGCGCGCCGAATGCGATTTCCGCGCCCCCCTCATCTGGGGCGATCGCCTGCGGGTCGAGGTAAAGGTGAACGAGGTGCGGCGAAGGTCCTTCTCGGTGGATTACCGCTTTCGGAACGACGAGGACCGCACCGTAGCCCAGGGGTACACGGCCCACGTCGTGGCCGATAAATCGACCCGCCGAGCCATCCCCGTACCGGAAGAGTTGCGGCGCGCCCTCGAGGACCCCGCTTGACGCCCGAAACGGCCGACGGGCACTGCAGACCGTCCCCGCGTGCCGGCGCAACGGATGCGACGTGTTCTCGCCCGAAACCGACCCGCAACCCCACGGAAGGATTCGATACGACATCATGGGCCCGACGTTCCGCATCGCCATCGCCGAAGACGAATTCATCACCCGGTCCTACCTCGAAGAGACGCTGACCGCTCGGGGACACGTAATCGTGTGCTCCGTCAGCAGCGGCGCCGAGCTCATCGATCGGTGCCGCGTCGAGTGCCCGGACCTGGTCATCACCGACATCAAGCTGCCCGCCGTGGACGGGCTGGCGGCCGTGCAGGAGATCTGCCGCAACGGGCCTGTCCCCGTGATCTTCCTCACGGGCTACGACAACATCGAGCAGGCCGCCGCCGCGGCGCAGCAGTGCGGCGTGTTCCTCTACCTCGTAAAGCCCATCGACGCATCGGTCCTCGGTCGCGCCCTCGACCTTCTCATGCTCCGGTACAACCAGTTCCGGAGCCTGGTGGGAAACGACGCCGACGTCAACGAGGCCCTCGCCCAATGGCCCGTGATACAGCGCGCCAAAGACCTCCTCATGGGCGGGCAGGGGCTCGACGACCGCGACGCCTTCGACCAGCTCCAGACCCTCGCCCGCCGCAAGGGCCTCTCCCTTGCCGACGTCGCCCGCGACGTCCTCGCCTGGGAAAAAGGCGACTGACCTCCACGGTCCGCCGATGCCCCGCATCCCTCTCCCCGCCGGCCCGCGGGAGTGCACGCGGAATGCGAATCCGGGGCCCGTCGTGCCGATTTCGTTGCAATCGGACCGCGCTTCCGCTACCATACCGACACGAGGTTCTCGGGTAACTTTTCGGTTGTCTCGACGCACGCGGAGGGAGCTCGAATGCGGTACGAAGGCGATGAACGGCGGCGGTATCCAAGGAGTCGTCGCGCTCTGCCGGCCGTCACCGACGACTCCGGACCGGGCGTACTCAACCACATCGACAACATCAGCGCCAGTGGGGTGCTCTGCCACACCGTCAAGCCCATTCCGCTCATGACCAGGATGAGCATAGTGCTCGAACTGCCCCGGCCCTTTGACCGGCGCGTCGAGTGCGAAGGCGTCGTGGTTCGCTGCGAGCCCGACGAGATGGGCGACGACAACTTCCGCGTAGCCATCCTCTACACGCGCATGGACGAAGAGGATCGCGTCGCCATCGAGGAATACGTGCTCTACGACCTCTTCGAGTCCATGGCCAAAGACTGAATGCCTTGACCCGCCTGCGCGCTCCCCGGCGTCCCTTCTCCTCCCTCGATCCGTCCCTGTGGGTTTTGTGCGCCCTCGTGCTGGGGCTCACCGTGCTCTACCCCTCTCTGCACCTGCTGGGCTCGGCCCTGGCCGACTGGGAGATGGACGCGCTCACCGGCCCCATCGGGCGGGCGGCCATCCGCAACACCTTTCTCATTTCCCTGGCGTCGGTGGTCACCTCCGGCATCGTGGGCACGGCCCTGGCCTTCCTCCTGACCCGGTACCGGATCCCCGGCGGGCGCGTCCTCGGCGCCGTCGCCTACCTGCCCTTCACGCTGCCGCCCCTCGTCGGCGTCGTGGCGTTTTATTACATCGTGGGACCCGACGGCTTCGTGCCCCGCGCCCTCGAGCGGGCCTTTGGTCTGCGCAACACCGCCCTCTCGGGCGGGCTGGGCATCCTCGCCGTACACACCTACTCGTTTTACGTGTTCTTCTACGCCATGGTGTCGGCCGCATTGCAGAGCCGCGATCGGTCCCTCGTCGAAGCGGCCCGCACCCTCGGCGCGGGGCCCTTCCTCACGTTCCGCCGGGTCACCCTGCCCCTGCTCCGGCCGGCCCTCGCCGGCGCCGCCCTCCTGACCTTCATGTCGTCGGGGGCCTCCTTCAGCGCGCCCCTGATCTTCGGCGGCGACCGATTCCCCATGCTCAGCACCCGGGTCTATACGGAGATGCAGCAATTTCACGTGGCCCGCGCGGAGACCCTCACGGTGGCCCTGGCGGCCCTGTCGTTCCTGGGCATCCTGCTCTTCCGGTCGCGGAGCCGGCCGACGGGCGCGGCGTCCAAGGGCACGCCCGCGGTCCTGCGCAGCCGAGGGGGCCGGTGGGCGGCGGGGGTGCTGGCATGGCTGTGCGTGCTGATCCTTGTCACGCCCCACCTCACCATTCTGGGCCTCAGCTTCGCCGATCACCGGACCTGGTACGAGGAGATCTTCCCCACCGCGTTCACCCTCGAGAACTACCGCCGCATCTTCGGCGATCCCAATGCCCTGGCGCCCATCCTGAACAGCGTCTGGATGAGCGCCGTGGCGGCGGCGGCCACCCTCGTGCTTGCCCTGCCGGCGGCCTACCTCATCGGTCGGCGCCGGCCCGGCGGGCGCGCGGTGAACTTCCTGGTCATGCTGCCGTGGGCGCTCCCCGGCACGGTCATCGCCATGAACATCATCGCGGCCTTCAACAAGCCCTGGCTGCCCGTGTACAACACCGTCTGGGCCCTGCCCCTGGCCTACTTCGTCCGCAGCGTTCCCCTGCTGACGCGCATGACCGCGGCGGCCGTCGAACCCTTCGACGCGTCCCTCGTCGAGGCGGGCCGAACCCTGGGGGCCACCCGGGGCTACGTGCTCCTCCACGTCATCGTCCCCCTGCTGGCGCCGGCGGTGGTGGCGGGCACGGCCCTCACCTTCGCCCTAAGTCTGGGCGAATTCGTGGCCTCGATTCTGCTATATATACCCGACAACGTCCCAATCTCGGTGCAAATCAACCTGGAATGGCGCGGCTCGGGCGTCGGGTCCGCTTTCGCGTACAGCGTGTTCCTCATGCTGCTGGTGACGGCGACCTTCCTGACGGCCCGGCGCTTCGCGTCACGCGTCATCTGACCCGGCGGAACGCGGCAATCGCCGACTACGAGTCACTGCAAACGCGGGGAAGGGGAAATACCGGTCATGAGAACCCTGCTGTACGGCGCCAAAGCCGGCAGCCTCGAGAAAGAAGTCGCACGGCACCCCGAGCTCACCCTCGTGGAGACGGACCCCGAGATCGTGGTGTCCTACGGCGGCGACGGCACGCTGTTGTCCGCGGAACACGCCTACCCCGGCGTGCCGAAGGTCCCCATTCGCAACAGCCGCCGCGGATTGCGCACCCTGCACCATCCCCCCGCGGAAGTGCTCGAGGCCCTGGCGCAGGGCCGGCTGACGCCGTCGGAATTCATCAAGCTCGAGTGCGTGCTCCGCGAACCGAACGGCGCCAAGGCGGCCCGTCTGGTCGCCATGAACGAGTTCAACATCCACATGGGCCGGATCAACTCCGCCGTTCGGTTCAAAGTATGGCTGGACGATGAGCCCTATGAGGACGGGCTGGAGCTCATCGGCGACGGCCTGCTCGTCAGCACCCCCTTCGGCAGCACCGCGTACTACAATCACATTACCCGGGGCCTGTTCTACGGCGGCATCGGCGTCGCCTTCAAATACATCGCCCAGCACACCACCCACATGGTCCTGCCGGAAGACTGCGTCGTCCGGGTGCTCATCACCCGCGGCCCCGCCGTGCTGGCCTACGACAGCGCCCCCGATTACCACGACCTCGAGGCCAACAGCGAGCTCGTGATCCGAAAGGCGG
>CAYVOE010000419.1:0-4742 GCA_964452795.1 uncultured Nitrospiraceae bacterium | reverse complement strand
ACAGCCGCTGCTGCTGGCCGCCGGAAAGGTCGAGGGCGCTCTTGTTGAGGCGATCGCGGACTTCCTCCCACAATCCGGCCTGAACGAGGCTCCGCTCGACGATCTCGCGCAACTGGGCGCGGTCCGACACGCCGTGGATGCGCGGGCCGTAGGCCACGTTCTCGAAGATCGACTTCGGGAAGGGGTTGGACTTCTGAAACACCATCCCCACCTTCTTTCGCAGGGACACTACGTCGCGGCCGTTCTTGTAGATGTCTCGGCCGTCGATCTCGATGCGGCCGACCACGCGCGTGTTCTCGATGGTGTCGTTCATCCGGTTGAGCGTGCGGAGGAAGGTGGACTTGCCGCAGCCGGAAGGACCGATGAGAGCCGTCACCCGGCGGGCCGGGATGTCCATGGAGATGCCGAAGAGGGCCTGCACCGGCCCGTAGTAGAAGTTGAGATCCCGCACGCGAACCTTGACGGGACCGTTCGGAGTCTCGGAAGCAGCGAGAGCGTCTACCATTGTATTTTCTTTCTGAAACGGCTTCGCAGGGCGATGGCGCCGAGATTGAGCGCCAGCACCAGGACCAGCAGAACCAGGGCCGTGCCGTACTGGAGCGGCCGGACCGCATCCGCGTCGGGGTGCTGGGTGGCCAGCACGTACAGGTGATAGGGCAGCGCCATGACCTGGTCGAACACCGTCCGGGGAAGGAACGGCAGATAGAAGGCGGCGACGGTGAACAGGATGGGGGCCGTCTCGCCGGCGGCGCGGCCGATGCCGAGGATCCCGCCCGTCAGCATGCCCGGCAGGGCGTAGGGAAGGACGTTGCGGTACAGCGTCTGCCAATGGGTGGCGCCGAGGGCGAGGCTGGCCTCGCGCAGGGATCGGGGTACGGCCCGGAGCGATTCCTCGCCCGCCACGATGATGGTGGGCAGGATCATGCAGGCCAGGGTGAGGCTGCCGGCCAGGATGGAGGCCCCGAATTTCATGAACAGCACGAACAGCCCCAGGCCGAACAGGCCGTATACGATGGACGGCACGCCGGCCAGCGTCACGATGGCCAGGTAGATGTAGCGGGTGAACCGGCCGCGACGGGCGTATTCCGACAGGTAGATGGCGCTGGCCATGCCCAGGGGCAGGGCGATGGCGATGGTGCACACCACCAGCCAGAAGGTGCCCACGATGGCGGGGAATATGCCTCCGGCGGCGCCGCCGTTGCGGGGCGCGGTCGTGAGGAACTCCCAACTGAGGGCGGGCACGCCGCGGACCACGAGGTCCAGGATGATATAGCCGATGACGCCGACCACGAGGTAGGTCACGCCCCGCAGCCCCCAGGCCATCAACCGTTCGAAGCCTCGTATCCTCATTCGAACCTCTGATACTTCCGCAGCACCCGCTGCGCCACCCAATTCAGGCCGAACGTCGCCAGCAGCAGCACGATTCCCACCCAGAACAGGGCCTGATAGTGCTCGCTGCCGAAGGTCACCTCGCCCATCTCGGCGGCGATGGTGGCCGTCATGGTCCGCACCGGTTCAAACGGAGACGCCGTGAGTACGGGGGCGTTGCCGGTGACCATGAGCACCACCATGGTCTCGCCGACGACCCGGCCCATGCCCAGCATGACGCCCGCCACGATGCCCGACAGCGCCGCGGGCACCGTGACGCGCCACACGGTCTGCATGGGCGTGGCGCCGAGGGCCATCGAACCCTCCTTGTACGACCGGGGCACGTTGCGGATAGCATCTTCCGCGATGGACACCACCGTCGGCAGGGCCATCAGGGCCAGCAGCACGGCCCCCGTGAGGGCCACCAGGCCGCTGTTGAGGCGAAACAGGGTCTTGATCACCGGCGCCAGGACCACCAGGCCGAAGAACCCGAGGACGACGGAAGGAATGGCCGCCATCAGCTCGATGAAGGGCTTGAGAAACTCCCGTTCCCGGGGCGTGGCCAGCTCGGAAATGTAGACGGCGGAACAGACGCCCAGAGGCACCATGAACACCATCGCCAGGATCGTGACGAGAAGGGAACCCGTGATCAGCGGAATGAGGCCGTAGACGCTCTGCTGGAAGG
The DNA here is from genome assembly GCA_964452795.1 of uncultured Nitrospiraceae bacterium. Classification (GTDB taxonomy): domain Bacteria; phylum Hydrogenedentota; class Hydrogenedentia; order Hydrogenedentales; family SLHB01; genus CAYVOE01. The sequence continues at coordinate 2,689 of CAYVOE010000419.1, read as the reverse complement.
ACTGGGGCACCCAGCGCGTGGCCCACAAGGCATCCAGCCCCGGATCGCGGGCAAAGGGAAAGGCCTCCCGGAACAGGAACAGGAAGATCAGCGCGACGATGACGAGGGTCATCGACGCGGCGGCGGTCATGATCAGGGCGGCCGCTTTGTCCATTCCCTGGCGAGGGGTCATCTACTTCACCGGAATATAGTCGTTCTGTGCCACGAGCTTCTGGCCGACGTCGCTCAGCGCAAAGTCCACGAAGGCCTGCACGGGCTCCGGCGGCGATTCCACGGTAATCAGGAAGAGGGGCCGGGCAATGGCGTATTCGCCGCTGCGCACCGATTCCTCGCTCGGCATCACCGCCGGCGCGTCCGCATCGGCCTTGATCCGCAGGATCTTCACCTCGCCCTCCGCATGGGCCGCGTGGCCGAGGCCCACGTATCCAATGGCCCAGCGGTCGCTGGACACGGCCTGAACGATCCCCGCCGTGGCGGGCATAAGCCGGACGTTCGACGCGAAGTCTTCTTTATCGAGCACGTGTTCCTGGAAGAAAACGAAGGTGCCCGAGCTTGATTCGCGCGAATAGGGCACGATGGGCTCGTCGGGTCCGCCCACGTCGCTCCACCGGGCATACTGGCCCGTGTAGATCTTGCGCAACTGTTCGAGGGTCAGCTCCTCGACGGGGTTGGCCGGATTCACCACCAGAGCCACGGCGTCCCGGGCGACCGCGGTTTCTTTCATGGCCCGTCCGATGGCGCTTGCCGACTTGCGCTCCTCCTCACTGACGTCGCGCGAAGACATGGCCATGTCGGTCGTCCCGTTGATGAAGGCCTTGATGCCCGTGCCCGAGCCGCCGCCGGTCACCGCCACGGCCGTCCCGGGATGGGATTCCATAAAGACCTCGGCCCAGTTGCTCACCAGCAGGGCCATGGTGTCGGAGCCCTTTACCGTAATCATGCCCGCGCTTCCGGCGCCGCATCCCAGCGCCGAAATCGCCAGCACGAGGCCCCCCCACTTTCCCAAAGTGTTCACCACTGTCGCTCCTCCTGAATGCTTTGGCCCATGCCGGGCAATCGCTTTCAGGCTACGGAATGGATGTTAGCCGGACGTAAGCGCTCCGGGTCGTGCCTCGGAGTCGGCACCTGGTCGCCGGCGAAACCCCCCGGAACGGGGTGAGACGACATACTCGTCAACAGTCTGCCGCACAATTGTTAGCGTTTTGTTAGAACGGGCGCAAGAATGGCGCGCCCCGCGGGGCGGATCGTTCTTTTAGGGTGCGATTCAGCGGGCGGGACCGGGCCTTCTGCGCGGGCGGGACTTGGGACGCGTCTTGGGCGGATCCACGCGGGCCTGCACCGAATCGCGGACGGCCAGGATGCGTTTCTTGACCCGATCTTCGGGAATCTCCGCCAGAAAACGGCTGGTCTGGGTCATTCGCTCGCGACCGTGTCGGTTTCTCGAGAGCGCTTCAAAGAGGGACACGTGGCGCTGACCGCGGGTAAGGGCGACGTAGAACAGGCGGCGCTCCTCTTCCAGATTGCCCTCGCGCACGCTCTTGTCGTGGGGCAGGGTCCCCTCTTCGAGTCCCACGATGAACACGAAGGGAAATTCGAGGCCCTTGGCGCTGTGAATGGTCATGAGGGAGACCCCGTCCCTGCGCCGTTCCGACCGGATTCGTCGGTCGTCGCCGTTGTCCAGGGCGCTCTGATCGAGGAACGAGGCCAGCGTGGTCCCGGGTCGGTCCGCCTCGTAGGCGCCGACGGCATTGACCACCGCTTCCACGTTCGCCCATCGGGCCAGCATCTGTTCGGGTTGCTTCGTGGTGCGGCCCAGCTCGCCCTTATAGTCGATCCGGTCGATCAGTTCCCGCACCGTCGGCTTGAGCTTGACGCCCGGCGTCCGGAACCGCTTGCGGAATTCCTCGAGGATGTCGAGCAGTTCGTTAAGGCCCTTGCGCGCGTCGCCCGTGATGAGATCGCGGCGGAGGGCCTCGTACAGGGCCTTGGGCAGGGGCAACGACTCGGTCCGGATCAGCTCGTGGATACGGTGGAGCGTGACGTCGCCGATGCCGCGGCGGGGCACGTTCACGATGCGCAGGAACGAGGCCTCGTCGTAGGGATTCGCCACCGCTTTGAGGTACGCCACGATGTCCCGCACTTCGGCCCGCTCGAAGAAGTCCTGGCCGCCGTAGACGGCGTAGGGAATGGCGGCGTTGCGCAACGCGATCTCGATGGGCCGGGACTGGGTGTTCGACCGATAGAGCACGGCGAAGTCGCGGTACGCGGCGTCGGTTTTGCTCTGGATGAGCTGCAGCCACGTGACCACGGTTTTGGCTTCCTGCTCGTCGTCGCCCGTGACGATCCAGTCGAGGGCGCGGCCCTTCCCCAGCCCGCTCCAGAGGCGCTTGGGCCGGCGCTGCGTGTTGTGGGAGATGACGGTGTTGGCGGCTTCCAGGATGTTCTCGGTGGAGCGGTAATTTTGCTCGAGCTTGACCACGTGGGCCTCGGGAAAATCGCGCTCGAATTCGAGGATGTTGCGGATGTCCGCGCCGCGCCAGCCGTAGATCGACTGGTCGTCGTCGCCCACCACGCAGAGGTTGCGATGACCGTCCGCCAGCGCCCGAAGCAGGGCGTATTGCACGCCGTTGGTGTCTTGAAACTCGTCGACCATCACGTAACGGAACCGGCGCCGGTACTTCTCGAGCAC
>CAYVOE010000418.1:0-4743 GCA_964452795.1 uncultured Nitrospiraceae bacterium | reverse complement strand
GAGATCGACGCGGTCACCATCTCGACGACGGACCACATGCACTTCCCCATCGCCATGTATGCGATGGCCCTGGGCAAGCACGTCTACGTTCAGAAGCCCCTGACCCACACCGTCGCGGAGGCCCGTCTGCTGGCCGAAGCGGCGAAGAAGTACAACGTGAAGACCCAGATGGGCAACCAGGGCCACTCGGGCAACGGCGTCCGCGAGCTGTGCGAGATGATCTGGTCGGGCGCCATCGGGCACGTGCGCGAAGTCCACACCTGGACCGACCGGCCCATCTGGCCCCAGGGCATGACCGAGCCGCTCCCCGAAGAGCCGCTGCGCGATACCATCGATTGGGATCTCTGGCTCGGCGTGGCTCCGCATCGGCCCTACAACCGCGGATATGCCCCTTTCAACTGGCGGGGCTGGTGGGATTTCGGCACGGGCGCCCTGGGCGATATGGGTTGCCACATCATGGCTCCGGCCAACTGGGCCCTCAGGCTGTATGAAACGGGGCCGACGCGCGTGGAGGTGATCCGGCAGGAAGGCCATAATCCTCAGACGGCCCCCACGTTGTCTACGCTGAAGTACGAGTTCCCGGCTCGAGGCGACATGCCGCCGGTGACGCTTTACTGGCACGACGGGTTTTCCGACCCCGCCCGGCCGCAGGAAACCCAGAATTTCCCGCCGCGGCCGGAAGGCATTGGTCCGGACGTGAAGCTGGGCGACGGGCGGAACGGCTCATACTTCGTGGGCGAGAAGGGCATCCTCACGGCAGGCAGCAACGGCGGCAATCCGCGATTGTTGCCCGAAGAGCTGAAGAACGACTACAAGCGGCCCGAGCCGACGATCCCGCGCATCCGGCTCGGCGACGAGAAGAGGTGGGGCGACAACGACTACCAGCACAAGCAGGACTGGATTCGGGCGATCAAGAACGGCGGTCCCGAGCCCTGTTCGAACTTCGCCCACTCGGGTCCCTTGACCGAGTTCGTGCTGGCGGGAAACGTGGCCCTGCGCGGCAACGGTCCCATCGAGTGGGACGCCGGGAACATGCGGGCAACGAACAATCCCGAAGCCAACATATGGGTGTCAAAGCAATATCCGGAAGGCTGGTGCTCCTGACCGCTTCCGGGGGCTGCGCGACCCCGTTTCAGCGGCGCGACGGGCGTCACCCCGGTATCGAGTCATGTTAGAATAGGAACCGCCATGCGGATCGGCGGCGCAAGCCAAGCATAGAACGCGGCGGGAAGCGCTTCGGCGCTAGAAAGGTGTGGTGATAGCCGTGGCGACCATGATCAACTGCCCTTATTGCGGCAAACTCACGGACCCCAAACTCGACAATTGCCCCCATTGCGGGGGCTACATGCGGCGAGCGGGCGCGGCGACGGGCAAAGGCGGAGGGCAGCGGCAAACCTGCCCCAACTGCCATGCCCTGGTCCAGGACGGCGACATCGTGTGCGTCAACTGCGGCACCAACCTGCTCACGGGACAGAAAATCACCGAGGAAAAGAAGGTGATGGCGCGGCGCCGGCGGATGGCGCCCTGGGCCCTCATCAGCGTCCTGGTGCTCGTGGTCCTGGGGGCGATTCTGCTGATCTACTGGTTCGCCTACCAGGGCGACGCGGTGTCTCAGGCGCGGCGGCTCATGGGCGAGAACCAGATCTCCGCGGCCACGGGGCTCCTGGAGCGGCATGTGCAGGAGAACCCGCGCGACGCCGCCGCCCAGTTCCTGCTCGGGCGGTCCTACTGGATGAACCGCCAGTATTCCGACGCGGCCGCGGCCTTCGAGGCGGCCGCCGACAGCGACGCCACCAACCGGGACGCCTTCATGCTGGCCGCCCTGGCCTACGCCCATGGAAACAGCGCCTCCGACCGCGAACGGGCCGAGGGGGTGCTGGACCGGATGGTCCGGAGCTTCCCGGACGACGCCGAGGCCTGGCACCTGCTGGGACTGGTCCGTTCGGCCAACGGCAACTACGCCCAGGGGGCGCGGGCCCTCGAGGAGGCCCTGGCCCTCGATCCGTCCCTGGCCCGGGGCCGTACCTTCCTTGGCATCGCCAAGGCGCTGCAGCGCGACTATCCCGATGCGCGCACTCACCTGGACGCGGCCCTCAACGCCCGGCCGGAAGACGCCGACCTGCGGGCGGCCCTGGGGTTCGTCAGCGGACTCGAGGGCGATGCGCCTCAGGCGCAGGAAGCGCTGCGGGCGGCCATTCAGAACAACACCCGGGTGAAGAGCCTGGCCCTGACCCAGCTCGCGCGCCACCTCATCGTGAACGGCAACTTCTCGGGAGCCGTGGAGCAGCTCAACCAGGCCGTGACGGCCGATCCGACCAACCAGACCGCCAAGTTCCTGTACGGGATATCGCTTCAGGCGGTGGGACGCCTGGACGACGCCATCAATACGTTCAACGAACTCTCCCAGGGCACCGGCCCCTACGCCGCCGACTCGGCCGCGCTGGCCGCGCAGGCCTACGTGTCGCAGCAGAAGGTGGACCGCGCCCGGGAAGCCATCAACCGCGCCTCGGAGCTTGGGGCCCAGGGTCCCTTCGCCTACACGGTGAAGGGCCGCATGCACGCGCTGGCGGGAGAGAACAACGCCGCGCGCGAGGCCTTCAAGCAGGCCATCGCGGCGGACGCCCAGTACGCGCCGGCGTACCTGGAGTACGGCCTCTTCGAGATCACCCGCGACCAGGCCTACACCACGGGGGTCCGCAAGCTCGAACAGTATCTCGCGCTGCTGACGCCGGAGGAGCGCAACGTCAACGCGCCCCGCATTCAGGAGCTCATCGACCAGTTGAGGAAAACCGGCAGCCCGGCCCAAGCCGCTCCGGCCCAGGCCAACGCCCAGTTGGGGGTAGTATCATGACGAAACCGAAGATCGTCGTCCTCGGCGCCGCCCTGCTCATGGCGCTTCCGACGTCCGCCTTTGCCTGGGGGCCCCGGGCCGAACGGGCCATCATCACCACGGCCGCCCAGGTGATCTCCCGGGAGAACAACGTCCCCCTCAACCGTCTCCTCGGCTACGTGCGCGAGGGTGCGTCGGCCTCCCCGGAACGGGTCGAGGCCCTGGTCCCCGGGGCCAATCAGGGCCTGCAGCGCGCCATCGAGAGCGAGATCTTTCTGCTCCAGGCCGTGAAGGGCGACCGGATCGACCCCTACCTGGCCTATCGCCTGGGGGTCCTTGGAAAGCTCGTGGCCGAGTTCACGTCGCCATTGGAAGGCTCCGAGGCCTCCCTCGAAGAGGCTTACAACCAGGACGCGGACAAGGCCATCGGCGGGATTACCCTCTCCACTTCGCCCCGGCGCGAAGTCGATCCCGGCGTGTTCCTGCCCGAGGCACGGCAGCGGGCCCAGAGCCGACGCAACCTCATCGTTCAGGACTACGAGACCGGCGTCGGGTTCCAGGGCGTGGCCCGGGGATCGCTGTCGCAGGAAGCCAGCGCGTCCGTCGATACGGTGGCCGACGTGTGGCACACCATCCTGTCGACCGGCCCGGCCGTGGGGGGCGTGTCGCAGGACCAGATCCGCCAGTACTACCTGGACGCCCTGCGCTACTACCTTACGGAACACGTCAACGCCAAAGAGGCGCAGACCGCGTACGACCGCATCCTCGAATCGGGCGACCTGAGCGTGAACGTGCGCAAGCAGATCGGCGACCTCTACTACGACGCCGGCCGGTTCGACCGGGCCATGGAAGAGTACCGGTGGGTGCTCGAGCAGGAGCCGGGACGGGACGACGTGGTCGGGCGCATGGCCGAGTACTACATCGGCGTGGGCGACCGGGCGCGCCAGGCCATGAACCTCGAGGCAGCCCTCGAGGCCTACCGGCAGGCCCAGGAAGCCAATCCCGTCAGCGCGGACGCCCAGGCCCGCCGCCGCGAAACCGAAGACCTCATCGCGGCCCGTGACGCGCGGCTGGAACAGGCCCGCCGCGACATCGCCGAGGCCCAGGCCCTCCAGCAGCGGTCGGAACAGCTCGAGGTGCAGCGGAACTTCGGCGGCGCCATGGACGCGCTCCAGCAGGCCCGCGCCCTGTACGCCGCCGTGCCCGACGAGTTCATGGCCGAAAGCCAGGAGGCCTCGCGCAACCTCACGGCCATCGACGTGAAGCTGCGCCAGCTCCAGACCCAGCTCGTGCAGAACACCGGCCAGCTCTCCGGCAGCGGGTTCCCCGTCGAGGCGCGGCGCCTCGTCGCGGGCAAGGTCCAGGGCGTCGAGAACCAGGCGCTCCAGCAGATCCTGCAGGAGGGTTTCCAGACCGCCATCGAAGACTACAGCCGCCGGATGGAGAGCTCCCTGCTGAATACCATCCCCCCGCGGTAGAACGAAGCACTGACCCGCCCCCGAGGCCCGTGGCCGATTCGATTCGCCGCGGGCCTCGTTGTTTTCTTGCGTGACGGCGGCGTACACGCGGCGCGTCCGTCCGGCGACGGCCGTGCCCGTTCCGGAATGGCCCCGCGCCAGCGGAAATTCCCCGAAGGGGATATATAGGTTAGCCCAGGGTCAGCGAGCGACAGCGAGCACCACCCTGGGTCAAGGACCAGCTCCCCCTTCTTTTCCTCGAAGGGATACATACGCAGGGATACAGGTTGACCATTGGACGCGACCGCCCGGCCGCCGACGTCCGCCCCACAGATTATATGCCTACGAGGACTGCGCTCAACGGGGTCGTGAGGTACCGCCTACCCGTCATTGCGAGGAGCGGACCCCTGTGGGAGTACAGACAAACGGAGGAACAACCTATGGGTGAACCCATGC
>CAYVOE010000417.1:0-4745 GCA_964452795.1 uncultured Nitrospiraceae bacterium | reverse complement strand
CTGCGAGCCGACGTGGAGTCCCACAATGAGGGTCAGGCTCCGGATGCCGTCGAGGCGCGGGAACGCGAAATCGGCCCGCGGATGGTACATCCGGCCGTTGTCGAGGAAGAGGCCCACGACCATGCTGCTGTCGATCTGCCCGGCATCGAAGCGCAGGAGCCTTTCCCCGGCGTGGGCGGCCTGCGCACCGGAGACGGCCACTGCGGCAAGCAACGTCCCCGCAAGAACACGTTTCATGCTGAATTTCCCCCGCTGCGACACCGGCCCGACCCGGCGACTACGAAGTCAACCACGACGAAAAAAGGACTAAGGGCCCGCCGGCGCCGTCTGGGATGCCGTGCCGGTCTGGGGCGCGCCTCCCGGGATGGGCGGCGCCATCGCCTGCGACGGGTCCACGTCTCCGGGAGGCGCTGTCAGGGGCCGCCCCAGGGCCTCTTCCATCGAGACCTCCTGCTGCGTCCCGCATCCCCAGCAGGCCCCCACGCATGCCACCGCCAGCGCGAGGCGACCTACGCGCCTCGGATTGCGAAAGAAGCTCATGTCGGAAATCCCCCTTGGTCGTTGTCAAACCGGAATGAACGCAAGGGCGGACGGCTTCGCTCCGCCCCCGCGCTCCAAATTCTGGCTTCAGCCCATGCCGCCGTAAACGGCGAGCACCAGCGGCCACGAGAGACCGTAAGGATTGCCCGGGGCCGGGCAGCTCGCGTAGGACCAACTGCCGTTCGGATTCTGCGGGAAATTGAACTTGAGCGGGGGCTTCTGATTGAGCTTCACGAACTCGACGTGCCCGTCCATGTAGAGCACGTTGCTGCCGCCCGGCACGTGGTTGAAGTTCAACACCCCGTTGTGGCCCAGGCCGTTCAGCGACCAGTTGTTCAAGCTGGATCCGAAGGCGTCGAACATCACGAAGATGGTGCTCTGGGCCCGGGCGCCGGCGGCCGGATTGTTGATGTCCGTGATCAGGAACCGCTCGATGCCTTCCTTCAGCCGAGGAAAGGGGGAGTTGTAGTCCAGAGCCGATCCGTCGTCGTCCGTCGGGGGCCAGTAGGCGCCGTCCACCGAAAGGGCCCATTTGATCTCGTTGTCGCCCCAGAGCCGGCCGTTCAGATGACGCACCGTGATCGCCCCCGGAATGCTCCAACCCGGGCCGCTCCCCTGAGGCGGGAAGCAGGACGCGTCCACCTGCGCCGCCAGGTCCGACGCGGCGTAGCGGGCCACATCCTGGCGCTGATAGTTCCAGTACCCCCCGTCAAAGAAGTTCGTCGCATACCAGCGACCCAGCTGGTAGGCCGCCAGCCGCGACGTCGTAGGCGCCAGGTGAGGCACGTAGTTGTAGGAGATGGGCACCGACAGCTTCATGTACAGGCAGGCACGCTTCAGGGGTTCGGCCCCGGCCGCCACCGGCTTGTCGGCGATCCGCTGGATCATGGCCGTGAAATCCGACTCCATCTTCCAGATCTGGCCGAGGGCGTCTCCGCCGCCGTCCGACGGGCACCGCGCAATCGACGGATCCGTCCAGTATTCAGGATAGAGGGCTTCGGCATCCACGCCCATCATGGAGCTTTCGACGTTGCCCGAGCCGTCCCCCCGCTCGATGTTGTAGCGCTGCGGGCCGGGGAACAGGCCCTTGTTCTCCCCCGCGAACATCTTGAAGATGGTTCCCCACTGCTTGAGATTGTTTTGGCACGAGGCCCGATTGGCCGCTTCTCTCGCCCGGGCCAGGGCCGGGAGCAGAATGGCCGCCAGGATACCGATGATGGCGATGACCACGAGCAGCTCGATCAGGGTGAAGCCCCTCGATTTCATCGTAGCTCTCCTCGCTCGTTCTGTGGTTGGCAGGTTAACCCCGATGCGGATCGATCAATAGTAGTGCGCGTGCCAATGGCGTGGTGCTGAGGGGTGATGCTGCGGATATCGCCCGTGATGCGCCCTCCTCTTCTCCAGTGTGAAGAATCCCCGGGAGTCGCTGAGACACGTCCGGCTCAACATGTCTGACGAGTATCCTATCGGAAACCCGCTTGACTGTCAAGTAGTAGCCCTGCATGCCTCGTGTCTTGGCGCTTCGGGTGCGGTCGCGCCTTGCCGAGCCTGCGGGCTCCAAAGACTTTCATCCGGCCCTTGAAGTCCTTTGAGTCCTTGTCTCCAGGCCATCGTGTCGCCCATGGTTCCGCCGTTTCCCGACCCCCGCGGCACGCGGCCTGTCCCGAAAAGTTGGTTCATGTTGTCACCAATGCCCGTTTCGCCGGTCAAGTTGTCTAAAACCTGTTCCGGCCGTTTCCTCGATGTTAATCCTTGACCTTTCGCGCCGGTCGTAGTATGTTGGCGTTACCTTAGGCTGAGGAGAGCAGCGTATGGCGACCCGTGTTGCATTTGGCGAATCGATCAAGCGCGAGTTGCGGCAGCGCATCCTCGCGGGTGATCTGCTACCCGGTGCCCGGGTGCCGTCGGAATTCGAGCTGGTCGAACAATACGGCGCAAGCCGCAGCCAGACGCGCCAGGCCCTGCGCGACCTCGAAATCGAGGGAATCCTGGTGCGACGCCGGGGCAGCGGCACCTACGTGTCGCCGAATCTCACCCCCGAGCACTTGGCCGGCACCCGCCTCGACACCGTCACAATCTGCTTCCCCGAGTACCAGTCGCTGTACGTCCGCCAGGTCATCGAAGGCTTCATGGAGCGGATGTTCGCGGCGGGCATGAAAGTGACCACGTACCATGCCCAGATGGATGCGGACGGAGAGTCGGCCTTCCTCAACACCGCGGACCGGATGAGTACGGCGGGCCTGGTCATGTGGCTGCTCCACGATACGGAGAACATCCGCAGGGCTCTGATGCGCCTGAGCCAGACGCGCTTTCCCGTGGTGCTCGTGGACCGCTGCCCCAAGAGACTGGATGTGGACCACGTGACCTCCGACAACCGGGCCATGGGCTACGAACTCACGCGCCGGCTCCTCGATGCGGGGCACCGGCGCATCGGCTTTGTCACATCTGCTCGCGACACCGCGTCGACCCTGGCCGAACGCCACGCCGGATACGTCCAAGCCCTGGCCGAGGCCGGGTTGGATGCGGATCCGCGCTTCCTCATTCGCCTCGACGAGGGGCAGGAGAGTTTCCGGGCCGAGGTCACCGACGCCATGGCCTACCGGGACCGACCCACGGCCTTTGTCAGTGTCAACGCCGACCTTGTCCGGTGGGTCGAGGATGAACTGATTCGGCTTGGATGGAGCGGCTCCGATGAAATGGTCCTCGCCTTCGTGGACGACCGCTATCCCGGCGACGAGGGGCGTCTTCCCTGCGTTACGGTTCGTCAGGACGGCTCCGCGATGGGGACGAAATGCGCGGAGCTGCTTCTCGAACGCATCAAAGACCCCGGCAAAGCGCCTCGGGGTTATGTCGTTGCGCACAGATCGATTGCCGTGTCCGGACCTAAGCCAAACTAGACTGGAGGAGGGTTTCCACCGACCTACCTAAACTCACCCAAACGATACCGCAGTGCCTTTATCTCAGACATGACTACCATGGGGAGGCGATCATGAGGAACAAGCGTCGCGGCTTCACCTTAATCGAGCTGCTGGTGGTGATCGCCATCATCGGCATCCTTGCAGCCATCCTGTTACCTGCCCTGGCCCGGGCGAGAGAAGCGGCCAACCGCGCCAGTTGCGCCAACAACCTCAAACAGTTCGGTGTGATCTGCAAAATGTTCGCCGGGGAAAACAAAGGCCTCTTTCCTCCCGGATCGGGCTATAACCGCTACGGCGAGTTTCTCGGCCTCACCATCGGCGCCGAGGAGCTTTACCCAGAATACTGGACCGACTACAACATCAAGTTCTGCCCGTCCGACAGTGGGGCTCACACCGGTTTTCGTGGCAGCTACATCGCGCCCAGAGACGTGCGGGGCACCATCGAAGACGCCATGAAGAAGGGTCCCATCGCCAAGCCCTGCCTCGAAATTGCCCTGGCCGTACCCAACTCCTACGCCTATCTGCCGTATCTGATTCAGACGAACACGCAGCTTCGGTGGATGCGCGACATTCGGGTTGGCTGGGGGTGGAACGTGGCCAACGAAACGGCCCCGAACGGCGAGCCCTGGCTTTGGGCCCAATACTCTGTCTCCTCGAACATGAACAACGCATGCGGAAACTGGCTGGATGAGGAAGTCATCGGCATTCACTGGATGCCGAAAGTCGGCCGGGATGATATTACTGAAGGTGTGCTCAATGCCCTTGTCGATTGGATGAGAACACCCTACTACAATCAACTAGACGACAACGGTCTGCCCATGCCTCGAAACTACCCGCGTCTGAAAGAGGGTATCGAGCGCTTCACCATTACGGACATCAACAATCCCGCGGCGGGCGCAAAGGCCCAGAGCACCATCCCGGTGATGTTCGACGCGTGGGCGGCGGCCGGTGCTTCCTTCGAAGGCTGGGGCGAGTCCGCGGTGGTCAACTTCAACCACGTGCCGGGCGGCTCCAATGTGTTGTGGATGGACGGCCATGTGGAGTTCGTAAGGTTCCGTGAGAAGATGCCCGTCGGCAGCTCGAATGAAGGAGCCACGTTCCTTGCGAGTTGGGCTATGGCGGACATGGCCGGTCAAGGCTGATCCCATCGCCTGTATAGACCCAGTCTAACGAGGGGCCGGTCGTCGACGCGACCGGCCCCTTTGAACAGCATGACGCATCGTTGCAACAGCGGGGTGGGTGGCGCCCCCGGATGGGGCGAACGGTAGACCGGCGAATTTGATCATG
>CAYVOE010000416.1:0-4760 GCA_964452795.1 uncultured Nitrospiraceae bacterium | reverse complement strand
CCCCGGCCGCCGCACCCGATGAACCCGACGCCGAGACGGTCGTTGGCGTCCGCCGCGGCCTGGGCGAAGACCCGGGGCGCCGCGCCGACGACCGCCGCCGCCCCCGCCGTCCGCAAAAAATCCCGCCGGCTGGTGGTGAACCTCGAATCGGTGTTCATAATCGCGCTCCCTCGTCCGATGCGCCTTCCCGGTCGGCCGTTCCGGAACCCGTTTCCAGGGCCACATCCGCGCTTGCGGGCGCCTCCGCGGCCGAATCGGCGGCCTCTAACCGCAGCCCGCAGGCCGGTGGCAACAGCACAGCCGCGCCCACCGCCGCCAGCACGAGCAGGCAACCCCATCGACTTCGTCGGCGGCCGCGGCCCCCGATCTGTTTGGTGTACCGCAGCGGTCCCCGGCCGGCGGACAGGCGGGCGCCGCCGGGACCCACCCCCACGCGGAGCCCCTTCACGCCCGCCGATACGCCGACACCCCTCTTGGAAAGGTTGAGCCGAACCGGCCCCACCTTGAAACTTTTTCGGAACGAAAACCCCATCCTGTCCCCTACTGCGATCGGGCCGGAACGGTCCGTCGGGACCTCACGGCGCTTCCCGACCCTCCAGCATTTCCTGCCACCGCTTGTACAGATCTTCCACGCGCTTCGGCCGGACGGCGCCGTCCCATACCGCCACGCCGTAGCGCAGCAGCAGGGGCTGCTCCGCCGTGAGGACCAGGGGTTCCCGGTCGAGGTTGAGCGTGACCGACAGGTAGGCGAAGGGGTCTTCCATGGAGAACCACCGGGCCGGGCGCGGGTTGTCCGGGTGGCTGAACAGGGCCACCGTCACCCATTTCCCGCCCGCCATCGCCGTGTACGCCGTCCACGCCGACGTGGCGTTGTTTGTGCCTTCGATCCCCGTGCCGCCGTCGGCGTTGAACCACCGGCCGCCGTCGTCCATGTCCTCGACGAATCGCAGCCCCAGCCCGTGGTAGGCCGTCCCCGTGAGGGTGGCCTCTGCCTTGCCCTCGGGCATCGACAGGCGCGACTGCCACGTCAGCAGGTTCGCCCCCAGGTCGCCGTGCTGGTAGGACTGAAGCATCCGTTCCTCGTTCAGCAGATGCTTGTCGTCCGCCGGGTACACCCATTCCACCGGCGCCGTCAGGGTCTCGAGCACCGTGCCCACCTCGACGAGGCGGGGCGGGTCCGGGTGACGCTGCACGCCGCTGGACGCCGCCTCTTCCCAGAAGTTGACCCCGTCCACCGTCACCGCGAACATCAGCCCGTGGTGGTGCAGGTGGTCAGCCGGCGCGTCCCGGATGACGTTGGTGCCCGACGGCGTGGTGAGCTCGCGCACGTAGGGTTTGAAAGGCACCCCGACCCAGCGGTAGACCGCTACCGGAGGACGGTTCGGCCCGCCGAGGGCGAGTTCCCGGGGTTCGGGCTCCGCCTGCCCGGCCGCGAAGACGGGCGTCAGCGCCGCCAAGAGCAGGGCGGCGCCACAGGTGAAGCGGCTCTGTCTGGTCACGATTAGCTCCTTTCAGGGACGGGCCCCTACCCGCGGAACTTCTCCCAATGCAGCACCTCCGCCAGGGGCCGTTTCAGCGGAGACGGGATCGACGCCGGCCGCCCGAGGCTGACGAGGCTCACCAGCCGGTACTCCCTGGGCACGCCGAGCATCTGTGCCACCCCGTCGGCGTGGGGTTTGCCGTGGCCCGCGACCCAGCAGGTCCCCAGCCCGTGGGCCCGCGCCGCCAGGAGGATATACGTCGTGGCCGCGCTCCCCTCTTCGAGGAAGTACGGACCGTCCTTGCAGAACACCGCCACGCACACGGGCGCCTGGGCGATGTGGCTTCCGTGTTCCGCTATCTCGGCGATGCCGCGGCGCGCTTCGGCGTCGGTCACCACCACGAAGGCCCAGGGCTGGATGTTGATGGCGCTCGGCGCGTGCCGGGCACAGTCGATGATGTCTTCGATTACTTCCCGGGGGATTGGTTCCCCCGTATACTCCCGCACACTTCGGCGTGTCTTCAGCATTTCGATGGCATCCACCGCCGGCTCCTCCCTCCGTTGCAAAGTCCCCCGCGACGCCGGCCCCCCCGGCGCCCGTTTCATGCGTCCCCACCATGATAGGCCCCCCGCCGCACCCGCGGCAAGTCCGGGAGTTGCGCGGGTTTGGGATCCTACCGGCCCCGGCGGCCGCGGAATGTCAGGAAGGTTCCGTCTCCCCCGCTGCTCCGGAGGTGCCTTCGCGGAATTGCTCCAACGCGGACGGCGAGTCCGGAATATCGGGTCAACGGTGGGCCTGAATGGCTGGACAAATAGCCCCGGAGCTTCGGTACGGAGCCGTGCATCACCTCGCCTACGTTGCAGGCGTGCTCGATTCCGCCCCCTATGGCCGGGCGCGCAGTCGCCTGAGGATCGTTTCTAGATCCCGATAGCATTTGTCGAACGAGTCCGCGCGCCGTGCGGCGGTCATGTCGAACACCGCGGTCAGGGCTGCTTGATCCTCCGTCTCCGTGTACACCCTGTTTCCGGCCATCCGGTTGGAGAGCCATCCTTTCGCGTCCCGGACGGACTCAGGGTCCTCAGGAGGTTGAAGGGTGCCTGGCAAGCCTCGTCTGCCCCGTAGCGAATCGGCCGCAGCCAGGAACCAGCATTCAAACTCTCGCTTGGCCAGGATTACCGCAATCGGCAGATCGGGACGGGCCGCCCGGGCTCGTTCAAGGAGGGCGGGCGCTTCCTGCGCGGGGCATCCGTCGTCGCAGTCCACGATCACAACCACGGCACCCCGTGATCCCGCTTGGCTGCCCGCCAACTTAACGGAGCGCTCGATCTCTCCCTCCTTGACGAGCTTCGAAGCCGGAACACGGATCGGATGCGGCACCTCAACCACGTAACCGGGGTCAATGTCACGCGCGATCCGCCGTATCAGTTCCGGTACGGCCTCACACTCCCCGTGCCCCTCGACAACGGCGACTACACGCGAAACGGTCATGGCTGGTAATCGGCAAACAGGTCCAGCGTCTTGCCGGAGCCGTGATTCATCGCTTCGGCATCCGGCTCGAGCTGACTCAATCGGAGCAGTTCCCCCACCGTGTACAGCCGCTGCCGAACAGAATCGCGTCCGGCCGGATCGGGAGGGCCGATGATTGTCTCCCCGTTCCGGTTCTCCACGGCCAGGATGCTCGTTTCGGGAATGTCCTTGTCGTCCAAGAGATCGGGGCTGTGACTCGTAACGGCCACTTGGGTGGTGGCGGAGGCCACGCGCAGGGCGTCGCGGAGAACCCCGGCCGCCCCGGGGTGCACGGCCGCCTCGGGTTCCTCGATGCCCACGAAGGGAACGCGCTGGTTCCCGTTATCGGCGGACTGAAACAAGGCGGTGAGCACTCCCAAGGCGCGTAAGGTGCCGTCGGACATATTCTCCGCGACGAACCGCCACGGGCTCTTGTTTGTCCCCACCTTCTGCCGGAATTCGAGCGTCTCCTTCTTGCCCAGGGATTTGACGGTTACGCTGCTGATGCCGGGCACCACCTTGCCCAGGAAGGTGATCACCTTCTCGTGCATTTCCGGATTCTCCCGAGCCATAACGGATAGAACACTCGCCAAGTTGCTTCCGTCCCGCTTCAGCACGTCTCCGGGATCCGGCGGCTGGAGCTCCCGGATGGCTTCGGGGTTGAGGTTGTAAAAACCCATGTGGGAAAGCGCGTCGTACAGGGGACGGAATGCGGGCAACCCCGCCGCCGACACCAGGTACAGGCGGTCGCTCGAGGGGGGCGGCCCCACTTCAAAGCTCTTGTCCTGGATCTCGCCGCTTTCGACGCGGTAAAACTCGGGTTCTCCGAGCGCTCGGCTCTTGAAGATCCGGGCCTCTTCCCGTTGTATCTCGAACCCTCCGTTGGGTTGAGCCCCCACGTGGAAGGCAAAGTAACCGCAGGTACCGTCCCGAAGCTGCCATTCGAGCCGGATGCCGAAATGGGTCGGGTGGCCCGAGGAACGCCGCCGGACTTCGTTGATACCGCCTCGTTCGCGCAACGCGTGTTCCAACGAGGTGTTGACCGACTCCGTGACGAGGCGCAGGGCATCGAGGAAGTTGCTCTTTCCCGCGCCGTTGGGACCCACGAGAAAGGTCAGCGGTCCAAGCTCTACGGAGCATTCGCGGATGCTCTTGTAATTGGAGAGCGTTACGCGCCTCAGAAACACAAGATTGTTTGGGGCCATAGCTCAATCTCCGAAAGCCCCAGTTTATCACGAAGAAGGGACATGTGCCGCCACGGGACTTCATCGGGAGCGGACACATACGCACGGACCCAGGATGGGGAATGATTCACGGAACCGCCTTCCGGCTGCGCCTCCTCCCTGTCGCCGCGAAGGGCGGCCCCCCGTGGCCTGTCACCTTGACCGAGGAGGTCGACCTCGTTTCCGCCTGCGCCGTCTGTGGGCGCCCCGGCAGAGCGACGCGGCAATCTTTACCAATGGTAGGACGATGACTTCGCAGACACGGTTCACGGGCTCATGTGAGATTGCCGCATCGCTCCTGTACGGGTACACAGCGAAGGCACGGGCGCGGCCAAAGGCTACCCCTCCGCACGACTGTACCGCCACAGGGGATCGCTCCTCGCAATGACGGGTATTGGTAAGCTCACGTAAACCCGCTGAGCGCAGTCCTCGTAGTCCTGTGGCCGGTGGGGCGGATGGCGATGCCGCCGTCCAATTGCCCGCCTGTATTGCTGTGTATGTATCCCCTTCGGGGAAAAGACGGGGGTGGGTGGCGTCGGTACCCAGGGTG
>CAYVOE010000415.1:343-4770 GCA_964452795.1 uncultured Nitrospiraceae bacterium | reverse complement strand
CCGCGTTGCTTGGTGCGTCGGTTCATTTCGGAAGTCTCCTTGGTTGAGTGCGGTTTCGCTACGATACGCCGTCGCTATGAACCGTAGAACCCCTCGCCCCGCGGCCGTTCCGCGCCATGGTGTCAAGAGGTTAACTTGTGACCGAAGACCGATATCCGAGCCGGGTTTGCTCCCTTTCTCCGGGACCCCCTCTCCGGCGATCCCGATGCCCTCTCTTACCCGACGCACTCTAGCGCATTATCCCCTGGAATGTCAATAGAGAGACAAAAAAGACATCGGATATGCGCACGCATTGATTTATACGGGTCCGTAGTTGATTGTGAGTCGTGGCGGTACGCTTCCGGAGGCGGCGCCATCGGCGCAGGGCCGCGAACGAAGCGGCGCCTGCTTGCGCCCGACGCCGGAATGTGGGGTTCTACAGGCGCCCCGCCGGGTTACCGCCCCCGGCCCCGTTACGTTTTCCGAAGGGGATACATGCGCAACAATACAGGCCACCGATCCGACGTCACCGCCCCGCCAGCGACCTTCGCCCCACCCCTCGCAAGACTGGGAGGACTGCGCTCGATGGGCTCGTGTGCGACAGCCTACCCGTCCTAGGCCTACGAGGACTGCGCTGGACGGGGATGTAAGGTCGCCCCTCCCCGTCATTGCGAGGAGCGGGCCCCTGTAGGAGTACAGGCGATCGGAGGAGCAATCGTTGGTTGCACCCATGCCTTCGACGGGTGCCCATACATGAGCGACGCGGCAATCTCGCATGAGCCTTTGACCTAAACCCGAAGGCATCCCACAGGTAAAGATTGCCGCGTCGCTCTGTCCCATCGCCCACAGACGGCACGGACCAACGCCATGTAACACCTCCTCCCGTAGGTGCTTGCACATGGGGCCGCTCCTACTCCGAAAACGGGGCTTGAAGCTACTATAACTGCTGATACTGCGGCGTAATGTAGAGCGTTTTCATTCATCGTGGCGGCGGCGCAAGCCGCTTGGGGGCTCGCAATGACGGGTAGGGGGTACCTCACAGTCCCGCCCGACTCAGGCCTCGTAGTCCTACGACGGGTGGGGCATTACGCAGGAGCAGGTGGAGCGCGGTCCTCGTCGTCCTATGACGGGTCGGGGCATTGCCTCGTGTATTCGGACGTAATATGGCGTGCCTATGGCTCTGGCGCCGTCACGCTCACGGCGTGGCGGCGGTGCAGGAGGGATGCGTCCACCGGCCCCTGAGGCGCCGCAGAAGCCAGTCCCGATTGGCCTGCAGGGCGGCGCCTCACGCAACGGTTCACCCGGTGGGGGAGGGGTGCCCCGGTCGTTCCTCAAATCCGGTACGGGGACCGGATTTGAGGCGAGCATTCGGCCCTGTTGAGGGCAGCTCAACATTCTAATCAACTGCGATGCAAGTATTTACAGCTGTAATGCCGATTGGCATCGTAATTGCTACGTTCTGGTTGCCGCCCCCGGAATTTCGAGGCGGGCGCGCCGAGGGCTACGGTTACGCAGATTTCACAGGAGGACGCAATGAGTCGATTTACGTTTAAATGGCGAACGCCGTCGCTGGTGGCGGCGGCGATGGTGGCGGGGGCGGCTCTGGCCGCGGGAACGCTCTCCCTGGCGCCGGCCGCCGGTCAGGCGGTCGACGGCGCCGCCGTCCACGCCCTTCAGACGAGTTTCGCCGACGTGGTCGAGAAGACCGCGCCGGCCGTGGTGTTTATCGAAGTGGAGCGCGAACCCACGGGGACGCCGGCGGGGCGTTTCCGGTCTCCCCGCGAACTGGGACCCGACTTCGATCCCTTTGAGTTTTTCTTCGGACCGGGACGAGGCACGTCGCCTTTCGATATGCCCCTTCCCCGGAGAGGTATGCCCGTGCGCGGCCAAGGGACGGGCTTCATCATCTCCCCCGACGGCTATATCGTGACCAACAACCACGTGGTGGGCGACATGGACCGGGTCCGGGTGACCCTGGCCGACGGCCGCCGCTTTGACGCCGTCACCGTCGGCACCGATCCCCAGACCGAGATCGCCCTCATCAAGATCGACGGCGAAGATCTGCCCACGGTGAAGCTGGCCGACTCCGACAAGCTGCGCGTGGGCGACTGGGTTCTGGCCATCGGCAACCCCTTCGGCCTCAACCACACCGTGACGTCGGGCATCGTGAGCGCCCGGGGCCGCGGCAACGTCAACATCGTTGACTACGCCGACTTCATCCAGACCGACGCCGCCATCAACCCCGGCAACTCCGGCGGGCCCCTGCTCAACCTCAACGGCGAAGTGGTCGGCATGAACACCGCCATCCTCAGCCCCAGCGGCAGCAACGCCGGCATCGGGTTCGCCGTGCCCGCCAACATGATTCGCTACGTGGTGGACGAACTGCGCGAACACGGCACGGTCACCCGGGGCTACCTGGGCATCAATATCCAGGCCCTCACCCCCGATCTCGCCCGGTGGTTCGGCGTTGACGAAAACCGCGGCGTGGTCGTGGCCGACGTGACGCCCGATTCCCCCGCCGACAAGGCCGGCCTGAAGCGCGACGACGTCATCGTGGAATTGAACGGCGAGCCTGTGGGCGCGCTGGGCTCCTTCCGCAGCCACATCGCCGCCACGGCTCCCGGCTCGACCCTGACCCTTACCGTGGTGCGCGACGGCAAGCGGATCGAGAAGAAGGTCGAGACCGGCGCCCTTCCCGGATCGGAACGGGTGGCCTCGGCCGGCGGCTCGTCCGGTCCCGGACAGCCGAGCGGCGGCGCCCAACTGGGGGTGACCGTCCAGCCGTTGACCGATGAGCTGGCGCAGCGGTTCGACTATGTGGGCCGCACCGGCCTGGTGGTAGCCGACGTGCAGCCCGGATCGCCCGCGGCTCGCGCCGGCATCCGCCCCGGAGACCTGATTGAAGAAGTGAACCGCCGGCCCGTCGCGAATGCGGAGGATCTGCGGGTGGCACTGGACGACAACAAGGGGAACAACACCGCCCTGCTGCGGGTCCGCTCCGCCGACGGCGCCCGCTACGTACCCATCGAGCTTACGTAACCGACCCTCGAACCGAAGCCTGCCCCGGCGCTGGATCTCCCCCCGGCGCCGGGGCCTTTTTTGTGCGTGAGGAGCGCGCCTCCTTTTGGAGCAGTCTCGGCGTTCAGCCTCGGGCAAGCTGCTCCAGCTCGTGGATCCGTTTGCGCAGGGCCTCGGCGAGCGTGCCCCGGGCGCCGCCGAAGAGGGATTCCTCGGCCAGCAGATCGAGGGCGGCCCGACACTTGACGAGGGCCGTGGCGAAGTCCCCGGAGCTGTCCGCCTTACGCGCCGACTCGTAGACGCGCTCGAATTTCTGGCGCGGCGTGATCCCGGCCGTCCCCCCGCCGTTGCCGCCGCTCCGTCGGGCATACTCCTCCCGCAGAAACTGGCGTGCGGGGAGAAAAGGCGGCTCCTGGCCCTGGGCCCGGGCCTGCATCGCCGCCACGGCGTGGAGCGTGGCCTTCTCGGCGTCGGCCCGCCGCTTGGGCGACACCGTGGCGGGATTGAACGCCACGAGGGTGTGGCGGCAGGCCGGGTGAAACAGCCCGTCGCGCACGGCGTCCGACATGGTCGGCACCCCCCGGTGCCGGCCCGTCACGCTAATGACCGCGCCCACCCAGTCCAGGCAGTTGTCGTCGCGGTCGCTCGGCCCGATAACGATCCCCAGTTCGACGCCCTGCTCGCGCAACCGGGCCAGCATCGAGTGGTGTCCGTTTCCTACCGCCATAGGTCTGCGGAACTCCGTAAATCCCTAAATACCCGGAATTTCGCCCGCCATAATACCATATATTGCGTTATCGCGCTACCCCCTGCGGCCTTGTTTCCGATATACTCCAACGGTTTTCGTGAATTCGATGCGCGGCAACGCGAGAGCAAGGGGGATAGCCATGACAGAGTATTTCCCGGGGATCAAGCCCATCGCATACGAGGGGCCCGACTCGAAGAACCCGCTGGCCTTCAAGCACTACAACCCGAAGCAGAGGGTGATGGGGAAGACCATGGCGGAGCACCTGCGTTTCGCCGTGGCCTACTGGCACTCGTTCAAGGGCCTGGGCACCGATCCCTTCGGAACGGCCACCATCCTCCGGTCCTACAACGCGTCGCAGGACCCCATGCAGGTGGCGGAAGCCACGATGCGGGCCGCCTTCGAGTTCTTCAGCAAGCTCGGCGTGAAGTTCTGGTGCTTTCACGACCGCGACATCGCGCCCGAGGCCGACTCCCTGTCCGAGACCAACCGCCGCCTCGACAAGATCGTGAAGCTGGCGAAGTCGCTTCAGAACGACACGGGCGTCAAGCTCCTGTGGGGCACGTCGAACATGTTCACGCATAGGCGTTTCATGGCCGGGGCCGCCACCAATCCGTCGCCCCACATTTTCGCCTATGCCGCGGCACAGGTGAAAAAAGCCCTAGAGCTTACGGTTCGCCTAAAA
>CAYVOE010000415.1:0-333 GCA_964452795.1 uncultured Nitrospiraceae bacterium | reverse complement strand
TGCCGCGGCACAGGTGAAGAAGGCCATGGAGATCACCAAGGAGCTCGGGGGGCAGGGCTACGTGTTCTGGGGCGGCCGGGAAGGCTACGAGACCCTGCTCAACACCAACATGAAGCGCGAAATGGATCACCTCGGCCTGTTCCTGAACCGCGCCGTCGAGTACAAGAAGGAGATCCGGTTCAAGGGCCAGTTCTACATCGAGCCCAAGCCGAAAGAGCCCACCAAGCACCAGTACGACTTCGACGCGGCCTCCTGCCACGCCTTTCTCCAGAAGTACGGACTGATGGACAGCTTCAAGCTCAACATCGAGGCCAACCACGCCACCCTGGCGGG
>CAYVOE010000414.1:0-4774 GCA_964452795.1 uncultured Nitrospiraceae bacterium | reverse complement strand
GCCGCAGTACCAGCAGTTCTCGCAGGTTCAAGCCGCATTTTCGGAGTAGGAGCGGCCCTCCTGAAATGCTCACGGGAGGGGGGTTGCCTTGGGTTCCGCCCGTGCCGTCTGTGGGCGCCTTAGCAGAGCGACGCGGCAATCTTTACCGATGCTAAGACGAAGACTTCGCGGACAGGGCTCGAAGGTTCATGTGAGATTGCCGCGTCGCTCCTGGCTGGGTACACATCGAGGGCATGGGATCAACCAAAGACTGTTCCTTCGTTCGACTGCACCCCCACAGGGGTTCGCTCCTCGCAATGACGGGAGGGGGCAGGCTCACAGCCGCGGCCAGCGCAGTCCTCGTAATCCTACGCGGGGAGAGGCATGGCTCAGGAGGCATAGTCCCCCCAGTCCTGCGGCGGGTAGGGCCGCCTCACATAGGCCCGTTGCGCGCGGTCCTCGCGGTGCTGGGATGCGTGGGGGCAAGGGACGGTGTCGGGGCTACATGCGGGGGGTGGTTTTGCCGACAATGGGGGTGGAGCCCCGGCAGCGGGTTAAATGTTGACAGATCCGCCTCGGGGGCGTAGACTTCGAGGTGACGGTCGAAAGGCCGATCATCGGGCAACAGGGTTTGATTCCGGGGAGACAGTCGTGTCAGAAGAGCACCGGCCAGGCTATTACAAAGATGCAAATGGGGTGTGGCAGAAGGATCGGCGCGTCACCCCGGACCGACGGCGGGCCAACGCCTCGTTTTCCCATCACGATCGCCGCCTCTTTTCGCGGCGCAAGGCGGACCGGGAGTTCGTGGAACGGAGCCACCGGGAGATGATCGAGGACGCCCTGGAAGAGTTCGCCGAGGAACACGAGCGCCCGGTGTGAGGCGCGGCCCGCGTCGAGACTTGTAGTCGGATCTTGTAAAATACAAAGGTGTGTCAGGAGCCGGCCGCGGCGCGTCTGCGGCCGGAGGGCTGCAAGTTCGCTCGAAGGGACCTGATCTCGTGGAGAACTTTTCCCGACTTTGCATCCATACCATGACCACACGGCCCTGGTCGCTGATGGAGGCGGTGCGCAACTACGTGAAGGCCACCGTCCCGGCCATCACCGTGTGGCGGCAGCACATTGAACCCATCGGCGCCAAGGAAGCCGGCAAAATCCTCCGGGACGCGGAGCTTTCGGTGGCGAGCCTGTGTCGAGGCGGCTTTTTCCCCGCCTTCTCGCCGGCGGACCGGCAGAAGGCCATCGACGACAACCGCCGGGCCATCGACGAGGCGGCGGAGATCGGCGCCCCCCTGGTGGTGCTGGTGTGCGGGGCCGTGCCGCGCATGTCGCTGTACGACGCGCGCCAGCAGATCCTCGACGGTATCGCAGCGGTACTCCCCCACGCCCAGCAGGCGGGGGTGATCCTGAGCATCGAACCCCTCCACCCCATGTACGCCGACTCCCGTTCGGCGGTCAACACGCTGGCCCAGGCGGTCGACATGGTGGAACAACTCAACACGGCCTGGGTGGGCGTCACGGTGGACGTGTACCACCTGTGGTGGGACCCGCAGCTCGAGGAGCAGATCCGCCGGGCCGGCAAGTCCATCGTGTCGTTCCACGTCTGCGACTGGCGCACGCCGACGCGCGACCTTCTCAACGACCGCGGATTGATGGGCGAGGGCTGCATCGACATCCCCCAGATCCGCGGGTGGGTCGAGGAAATGGGGTTCAAGGGCTGGATCGAGGTCGAGATCTTCTCGAACGAGTACTGGGCCATGGATCAGAACGTTTTCCTGGACCGGATCAAGTCGGCCTATATCGCTCACGTGTAGCGGTGGCTTGGGCGAGGGGGCCCAAGCCGCCCGTTTCTGCGCCGGGGATCCGAAAAGGTGTACAATCCCGGCATGTTTACGGAAAGTCTCAGCGAATCCCTCTCTTCCCCTCCCGCCATCGGACGGATCGCCGGCATCGCGGTGAAGACGGCCCGACGCGGCCCCATGCGCCCCATCGACGAGGCCGAAGCGGTCGTGGGCGGCGGCATCACCGAGGACCTGCGTCCGAGCCCGAAGCGGGGCATCACCCTGCTTTCGCGGGAGCAGTGGGACGAAGCCACCGCGGAACTGGGGGTTGAACTGTCGTGGTTGACGCGCCGGGCGAATGTCCTGGTGGAAGGCCTGCGCATGGGCGGACTCATCGGCCGCCGCGTGCGCCTGGGCACGGTGGAGCTCTTGATCCGGGGCGAGACCACGCCGTGCAAGATGATGGACGGCCAGCACTCCGGTCTCCGGGAAGCGCTCGCCCCCGACTGCCGCGCGGGCGTCTACGGCCAGGTGCT
Organism: uncultured Nitrospiraceae bacterium; assembly: GCA_964452795.1. Classification (GTDB taxonomy): domain Bacteria; phylum Hydrogenedentota; class Hydrogenedentia; order Hydrogenedentales; family SLHB01; genus CAYVOE01. The sequence continues at coordinate 2,481 of CAYVOE010000414.1, read as the reverse complement.
GCGGGCCGGCCGGTTCCGCGTGGGCGATCCGGTTGAACTTCTGCCGGCGGACGAAACCGAGGCTCCCTGATTCGGGATGACGGGCGGTTGACAGCCCCGTTCCGGCGGAGCTACCGTAACGCTACGCCGAGACGGCGTCGCACCGTTCGCCGATGAAGGGAGGCCCCGACGTGACCGATACGCTCACCGATGCGGAGTTGGCCCGGTACGCGCGCGACGGATACTGGGTCGTGGAAGGACTGTTCTCGTCCGACGAGATGGACGCGCTGCGGGATCGGGCGGCCCACTACGTCGAACACCCGAAGGAAGGCATCCGGGTCCAGATCGAGCCGCGGGTCGAGCGCGGCGAAGCGGAGCCCCCGAGCCGACTCGAGCGGGTGCGCAAGATCGAGGAGCTGGTGCGCCACGACGACGTGTTCGCCCGTTTCGCCCGGGATCCCCGGGTGCTGACGCGGTTCCGCGCGGTGGTGGGCGAGCCGGTGCGCCTGTTCCGCGACGCCTTCATGTGGAAGCCGGCCCGGGTGGGCTCGGCCAAACCCTACCACCAGGATTCGGCCTACTGGCAGATCGAGCCCATGACCTTGTGCTCGCTGTGGGTGGCGCTGGAAGACGCCACGGTAGAGAACGGGTGTATGCGCGTGATCCCCGGCAGCCACACCCAGGGCGTCATCGAGCACCATCATCTCGAAGACTATCGGGTCACCGACGACGTCGTCGACGCCTCGAAGGAGGTGGTCGTCGAGATGAAGAAGGGAAGCGCCCTGTTCTTCCACAGCCTGCTGCTCCACGCCACGGCCCCCAACACTTCGGATCGGTCGCGCCGGGCCATGATCGTCAGCGCCATGGGCCCCGACCATCGCTGGACGGGTCCGCCCGACGAGGAGCCCGACTGGCTGGTTCTGGGATAGGTTCGGGTCGCTCCCGAGGGGTTGGAGGAGGCTTCATGGCGGGTCCATTGGTCATATCCGACGAACAAGCGCAATTCTTCCGCGACAACGGCTATCTGATTCTGCGGGGCGTGGTGCAGGGCGAGGAGCTGCGGCGTCTTACCGCGGCCATGGATGCCCTCACCGCGTACGGCCGGGCGGAGGTGCGCCCGGACCCGGACTACATGTACCGCCCCGGCCATAAGACGGGGGAACCCGTGCTGGCCCGGATCGAATACGTGGTCGACAAGACCGAGGAGGGGAAGGTTCTTCTGGGCCATCCCTTCATCCTGCGATCGGTCGAAAAGCTCGTGGGACCGGACCTCATCCCCACGTGGGACTCGATGGTGCTCAAGCTGCCGGGTCAGGGCATCGAAGTGGGGTGGCACCGGGACGCCGGCACCGAGTGCGTGGGCGATCATCCGATATTCAACGTGGATTTCTACCTCGACGCGGCGGACGAGGACACCTGCGTGTGGGTGATTCCCGGCAGCCATCGGTGGCCGGCGGAGCAGGTCGATCCGATCATCCGGCGGAAACCGTTTTCGACGGAAGGCGCCGTGCCGGCCCTGATGCAGCCGGGCGACGTGATGTTCCACGACATCCTGGTGCTCCACGGGTCGCCGGCCAACACGTCGGAAAAGCTGCGGCGCGTGCTGTACTACGAATTCCGTACGGCCCGGGTGGAATCGGAGCTGGGCCCCCACACGCCGGAGTACATTCCTTTGAAGCAGGAGGTCCTGCGCCGTTGCATCGAGCGCCGGCGGGGTTGCCCCTACGTCGCCGCCGACGAGACGCCCTTCGAGTACCGTCCGCCGGCGCCGTGGGATCGAGCGACGGCGTCGGCCGAGGGACCGGCGACGTACCGGTACCCCCACGGCGCGTACTGGAGGGGATCGGCTTAGGCCGCGTTGCGGGCCGGAATGAAGCTCCCGCCGTTTGAGTTACTCTCTCAGGGAATATACACTTCCTTCTTTTTCTTCTCGCGGGCGCCGGATTGGGGGCCCCGTCCCTTGGGAGTAAGGCGAATGGTTACGGAACAGCAAGTCCTCGACGCGATGCGCCACATCATCGATCCCGACCTGGGAAGGGACATCGTTTCGCTGGGATTCATCAAGAATCTCAAGATTGACGGCGGCGCGGTGTCCTTCACGGTGGAACTGACCACCCCGGCCTGTCCGGTGAAGGACAAGTTCAAGGCGGCGTGCGAGGAAGCGGTGCGCCGGTTGCCGGGGGTCGAATCCGTATCGGTCGAGATGAGCGCCATGCAGCCCAAGGGCCGGCCCGGTCCGAAGGTCAACACCCTCGAGACGGTGGACACCGTCATCGCCGTGTCGTCGTGCAAGGGCGGCGTGGGCAAGTCGACGGTGGCGGCGCAACTGGCCCGGGCCATGCAGCGAGAAGGGCTCCGGGTGGGACTCCTGGACGCCGACGTCTACGGTCCGTCCGTGCCTACCCTGTTCAAGCTCCACCATCCCCAGATCTACGTGCGCGACAACAAGATCATCCCCGTGGCCGTGGACGGACTCAAGGTCATGTCGCTGGGGTTCCTGTT
>CAYVOE010000413.1:260-4787 GCA_964452795.1 uncultured Nitrospiraceae bacterium | reverse complement strand
AGGTCCAGGTGGTTCGCAACGCGCTCCTGTCCTTCCCGGTATCCTACATCTACGTGCCCTACGCCACCCGAACTACGTCCCAGATCATCGACGTGTGCCGGCTCATCAACGCCTACTACGGCGATACCGTCCCCGATTACAACGGCGACGGCGCCCGAGGCGACTTCTACTTCCTCGTCGAGGCCCACGTGCCCGCGGGGATGTGGCCGAGCGCCTGGAAGGATCGCTTCCTCGGATACTTCCCCGGCCGCGCCGCCTCCGACATCGACGCGCCGTCGGTCGGCTGGAAAGAGTGGGGGGACCGCACCGCGTGGGTGGATTCCGACGGGCTGCCCCTTCCGAACACCTACCATCGCCTCAAGGAAGGCGTGGAGCGCTTCTTCATCACCGACATCAACCACCCGGCCGCCGGCGCCCAAGCGCAAAGCACCGTGGCGGTCATGATGGACGCCTGGTCCGGTACCCTTACCCCCACCGGACTCGGCAACTACGCCAGCGCAACCAGCTTCAATCATCTTCCCGGCGGCTCGAACGTGCTCTACATGGACGGTCACGTCGAGTTCATCCGCTACCAGCAGAAGTACCCCGTCACGTCGCCGCCTCCGGTGGATTACGGCGGCCGAACCAATCTCGATTCCGTGGCGGCCCTCACCATGGGCCTCTTCGGCGGCCAGGGTTGACCGGAGCGGGGCCGGCTTCTCGACGGTCTGCGGAGCGCTCCGGGAAGCCGCCCCCCTGCCCATCGGACTCGGGACCAGGGAGAACCCATGATGTACGGACTCAAGTGGGCAAGGCTTGCGACCGCGGCGGGCCTCGTCCTATGCTGTCTCTCCTGCGGGAGGCAGGACATCGAGGAGGACGTCAGCCCGGAAGCCGAGGGACTTCTCCGCGAGCAGGCGGAGATGATCGAGCGAATCGGCCGGCAGCGGGAAGAGAGTGCGCAGGAAATGATTCGCCGGATGCAGGAACCGGGAGAGACGTCCAACCTTCCCTAGCGGTTTTTCCGCTCTCGGGTTGCGCCTCTTCTTAACGGCAGGTGGAGAAACGCGAAGTGAGCTTGACCATAGCATTGACCCTGAGCGTGCTGTCCCTCGGAGCCGCCGAAGTGCCCTCGGAAGGGCTGCTGGCGTGGTTTGACGCCGGCGACCACGAGACGCTGACCCTTCGCGACGACCTCGTGGAATCCTGGAAAAGCAAAGCCGATCCCCCCGTCATCGCCGCGGCCTCGGGGTCGCAGCGACCTCGCTACGTCGTTCATCCCGACGGGCCTATTCGGCCTTCCGTGCGCTTCGACAGCCTCGACGACGTGCTGCGGGTGCCGGATTTTGGAAAGACGGCCGAAACCTGGACCGTGGCCGCGGTGGTGGCGCCCCACTTTCCCTGCCATGGAGCCATCTGTTCCGCCACCCCCCGAGGCGGAAACGACTACGACCCCGGCTTCACGGTCGACCTGTTCCAGTCGGCGACGACCTTCGACCAGATCAACGTGGAAGGCGCCGGTCGCATCGGCGGCCAGAAAGACCAGATGACCCGGTCCCTCGCGCCGGGCGGCTTCCACGTGGTCGTCGTCGTGCGCGGCGAAGATTCGGTAGACCTCTACGTGGACGGCCAACTGGAGGGTTCGAGACCCGTACAGCCCGCCACCACGATAATGGACGAATTGCGCCTGGGCGCCCGCTACTACGCCGGTGCGGAGCGGACCTATTTCCACGGGGACCTGGCGCAACTCCTGCTCTACGACCGAGCGCTCGAGCCCCGGCAACGCGAAACGCTCGAGGAGGCGCTCCAGGTGAGTGAAACGGAAATGCGCGAGGGAGAGCGCGCCGTCGTGGCGGCGTGGGAAGAACGGCGGCGCAACCGCATGATCGCACCGTCGGTCGTCCAGGAATGGGCGAGCATCGCGGAATTCACGACCGAAAAGCCGGAGCTCGATCCCGCGACGCTTCCCATCCGGATCGACATCCGCGAAGCCGTCGAGTTGGGCGTTCAGCACCTCAACAGCCTGTACGACCGCGACAAGGACAACGAACCGTTCTTCTTCATTAATCGGGAAGCCGACGGCACGGGCAAAATGCGCCACTCCGTGAACATCGGCATTCCCCACGTCGTCGGCCGTTGTCTCCTGGCCTGCATGTATGCCGAACGCTACGCGGACGTTCCCTTTCCGCAAGAGGGCCTCGAGATCCTCGAGCGGTACCTGCGCGGCTCTTTCGACAACCCCGACCGACTTAACTCCTACTTCGATCCCGGGCGGGGCAACCAGCGTCTCGTCGAGTTTCACAACATGCGTGAAGGGCTGTACGGGTTGTGGGCCCTCATTGCGGGACGACAGGACGAATGGGCCCGCGAGACCGCCCATGAGATGCTCGTCACCCTGGACCGTATCACCGACGAGGACGGACTCTGGTCGCCGGAACGGGCGAAGAACGCGGGCATGCTGGACCGTTGCCTGGGCATGGCTCCGGCCAACGCCGCACGCATGATCGACCCGCTCCTCGAGTACTACGACTGCACCCGGGATCCCCTGGCGATGAAACTCGCTCGGGCTTACGCGCGGAAGGGGCTCGAGGTGGTCTTCGAGGAAGACGGCCGCTTCGCCCCCATGGACCGGTCGAGCGGACACGTTCACTCCATCACGTCGTCCCTCAGCGGAATCACCGACCTGGCCATTCGGACCGGAGACGACGCCATGCTGGCCCATTGCCGGCGCATCATGGACGTCGGCGTGCCCGAATACTTCAGCAGTTGGGGCTGGGGCGACGAGGTCTATCCCGAGCACCCCGCCGACGAAGTGGGGCGGGGCGAGATCAACCAGACGGGCGACGTGGTGCGGACGGCGCTGCTCCTGGGCGACGCCGGCTGGCCCGAGTACTACGACATGGCGGAACGCTACGTGCGCGGCATGATCCTGCCCACTCAGCACCGCGAGAAGGAGCTTCAAGCCATCCTGCGCGACAAGCCGGACCCCGCCGACGACTCCGAGCGCGACACGGTCCGGCGGTCCATCGGCGGCTACGCCATGCAGTTGCCCAATGACCGCATGCGCGCCGGCGACTGGCCCATCAGCACCCTCGACATCACCTCCGGGGCGGTCCACGCCCTGAGCGAGACGTACCGTCGCCGGACGGTATTGCGCGACGGAGTGTACAGCGTCGTCCTGCATTTCGACTTCGAAGACGAGGCCGTCGCCGTCGAATGCGGCCTGCCGACACAGGGTCGAGTGGGCTTCCGCGCGAAGAAGGACCTTGCGGGCCTGCGCGTGCGCATCCCCGGCTGGGTGAGCCGCGATTCGGTGCGGATCGCGGTGCAAGGCGCGCCCGTTCCCGCGGAATGGGACGGCGCCTTCGCGGTGATTCCGCCTCTGTCCGCAGGGACCGAAGGCGAAGTCACCTTCGACGTGCCGTGCAAAGTGGAAAAAGAGACCGTCGACGGTACAGTCTATGTCACCACCTGGGTGGGCAATCAGATCGTCGACATCCGCCCGCGGGGGGAAGAGAGTTCGTTGCCGTTTTGACGAGGTGGAGGGTAGGCAATCCTAGCGCTGGAACAGATTGAGAAGGCCTTCGGCGGGGTGGCGGCGCTTCGAAGGGCGAGCCTCGAGGTGCGCGCCGGCGAGGTGCACGGCCTGGTGGGCGAGAACGGGGCGGGCAAGAGCACGCTCATCAACGTCGCCACGGGCGTGCTGCGTCCCGACGGAGGGCGAATCGTGCTCGACGGCGCGCCCGTGGCCTTTACGGGTCCGCGCCAGGCCCGTTCTTGCGGCATCGCCGTGGTGCACCAGGAGGCGGAGCTGTTCCCGCAGCTCAGCGTGGCCGAGAACATGCTCCTCGGACGCGGGCTGGTGCGCGGCCGGGCGGGCTTCGTCGATTGGAAGGGCACGTACCGCGAGGCGGCCGACGCCGTCTCCAACCTGGGCGAATCCTTCGACGTGCGCGCCATGGCCGAGGGAATGTCGGTGGCCCGGCGGATGATGGCCGAGATCGCCGCGGCGGTGTCGGAAAACGCCCGCGTCCTGTTCCTCGACGAGCCCACGTCTTCTCTAACCCGGCGCGAGATCGAGAACCTCTTCGCCCAGATCCGCCGGTTGCGCGACGCCGGCGTCGGCATCGTCTACGTCAGCCACCGGCTCGACGAGGTCCTGGCCCTGTGCGAACGGGTGACGGTCATGCGCGACGGCGAGACCCTCTTTACCCGGCCCACCGCCGAGCTGTCCCTCGACTCCATCGTGGCCGCCATGGTGGGGCGCGAGGTGGGGCGCCAATCGGTGAGGACGCCGGCGCCCGCGGGCGAGGTGCGACTCGAGGTCCGCGACGCCACGGCCCGGGACGGATCGTTCCGCGACGTATCCATCGAAGTGCGTCGCGGCGAAATCGTGGGGCTCTACGGCTTCGTCGGCGCCGGTCGAAGCGAGTTCGCCCAGGCCCTCTTCGGCCTCCGGCCCCTCGAGACCGGCGAAATCCGGATCGACGGGCAGGCGACCCTTCCCCGGTCGCCCCGGCAGGCCGTGCGCGACGGCCTGGCCTATCT
>CAYVOE010000413.1:0-250 GCA_964452795.1 uncultured Nitrospiraceae bacterium | reverse complement strand
CCTTAGAACCAACGCCAGCGTGGCCGCCCTGCGCCGCCTGTCGACCTTCGGCTGGGTGCGGAGCGCCGACGAGCGGGACCTCGCACGACGCGCCGTCGAGGAGATGCGGGTCCGCGCCGCCTCCATCGAGCAGCCTATTGGGACGCTCAGCGGCGGCAACCAGCAGAAGGTCGTGTTCGGACGGTGGCAGGCCCTGGCGCCGCGGGTGCTGATCCTCGACGAACCCACCCGGGGCGTGGATGTGGGCGCC
>CAYVOE010000412.1:2109-4798 GCA_964452795.1 uncultured Nitrospiraceae bacterium | reverse complement strand
AACTCTCCAGGCCTCAAGGCACACGGACCGGACCCCGGAAGGGGCGGTTACGAGCGTAGCCGGGTCGGGCGCACCGAAGCGGGGTGCGAACGCCGGCGAGGGCCGTACAAGTTGAAGCGGTATACGGCGCGCTATCCGAAGTGCCACGAGGAGTACCTGCAATGGCTCGGATCCTTGTGATTGACGATGAGCCAGTGTTGCGCATCACCTTCCGACACTTCCTGGAGGAAGCGGGGCACGAGGTGCTGGACGCGGAAGACGGATTGGACGGCGTCCGGGTGTGCCGAGAGACCCAGCCGGATCTCGTGATCACCGACATGGTGATGCCCCGTCAGGAAGGGGCGGTTACGGTAGCGATTCTGGCCCGCGAGTTTCCCGGGATGCCGGTCATTGCGATGAGCGGAGCCTCGGTCGGGGCGCCCCGGGAATGGCTGGAACCCGGCGGCCACATCAAGTACGTGGCCAAACCGGTGACCCGTCCGGCCCTGCTGGACATGGTCAACAAACTGTTACTTGACAATTGAATCTGTGAATAAGCCCACAAGGGGGGACTGCGCCACGCATTCTCGCGCAAAACGAGTCGACCACCCACATGCTACGCGACTCTTTGAGCTTTTTCTCAAAAACCTAACCCCGAACCTTCACCACCCTTCAAACCGGAACAGTGTGCTGAGTGTCGGTAGCATAGCGTTGACTCAGGGGCGGTCCCCCTCCTCATAAATGACCCGGCGCCGGGAGAGATTACCTCTCCCGGCGCTTTTTTTGTGTCCGCTCGGTCCGCCGCGCCGCGGGCCCCGCGCCGTTGCAGCCCGGACCCCGGAATGCCGAAGAATCCGGGGTCGGGCGTTCCGGATTCCCGACTTTCCGCGTTGTTGTGCTATGCTTTCGGGTCACAAGGATAGCGACGGGCCGTCCCGCGCCGGGCGGGCCGAAGGACGGAGTCTTCCCCATGAACGTGTTGCTGTTGCTTGCGGTGGCGGGCGCGGCGTTCCTCATTGCCGGCCGATTCTACGGCGCCTACATCTCGCGCAGCGTCGGCCTGGACCCCGACCGGCCCACGCCGGCCCAGACCCTGAACGACGGGCGCGACTACGTTCCTTCAAAGCCTTACGTGGTGTTCGCGCACCATTTCTCGGCCATCGCCGGAGCAGGCCCCATCGTCGGCCCCACGGTGGCGATCCTGTACGGCGTGATGCCGGCGTGGATCTGGGTGATTGTGGGGGGGATCTTTATCGGAGCCGTTCACGACTTCACCGCCATTTTCGTCAGCCTCCGGGAAGGGGGCAAGTCCATGGCGGAGATCGCCCGCAAGACCCTCGGCAACGCCGGGTTCAACCTCTTCGTGCTGTTCACGCTCCTCATGCTGGTGCTGGTGAACGCGGCCTTCCTGAGCATGACCGCCATCTCCCTGACCTCGCTCTGGCCCGTCGAAAAGCTGGGGCTGGGGCCCGACGGCGGCCACATCCTGCGGACCATCGAGCGGGACGGCGAGGTCTACGGCCAGATCGGCGGCATCGCGTCGACTTCGGTCATCGTCATCACCCTGTGCTCGCCCCTGTTGGGCTGGTTGCTTCACCGCCGGGGGCTGCGGGCCCGCTATGCCTTCCCCCTGGCCTCGCTCATCTGCGTGGCGTCCATCGTGCTCGGCATTATCCGGCCCGTAACCCTGCCGTCGGTGTCGTGGCCCATCGCCATGACCCCGGAACACCTCTGGATGCTCATCCTGTCGGTCTACGTGCTGGTGGCCGCGGGGGTGCCCGTGTGGACGGTGCTGCAGCCCCGCGACTTCATCAACGTCCAGATCCTGTACGCGGGCATTGGCCTGCTGCTGGTGGGGCTGGTGGTGGCGGGCTTCATGGGCATGCCCTTCCACATGCCGGCCTTCAACGTGGCTCAGGGCAACCAGACCCTCGGGTTCATCTGGCCCATGATGTTCATCACCATTGCCTGCGGCGCCATATCGGGGTTCCACTCGGTGGTGGCCGGGGGCACCACGGTCAAGCAGCTCGCCAGAGAGCCCGACGCACGGCGCATCGGGTTCAACGCCATGCTCCTCGAGTCGCTGCTCGCCGTGGCCGTGATCCTGGCCCTCGGCGTGGGGCTGACCCGGGGCGACTACCTGACCATCGTCCACCCGGAGGAAGGGGCGTCCAACCCGGTCCTGGCCTTCGCGCTGGGCGCGGGCATGCTGTTCAAAAACACGCTGGGCATTCCCGTGGAACTGGCCACGGTGTTCGGCATCCTCATGGTCGAAGGCTTCGTGGTCACCACGCTGGACGCGTCGGTCCGGCTCAACCGGTACCTGCTCGAAGAGCTCTGGCCCCTCGTGTTCCGCCGGCCGCCGGCCCTGGTGCGGAATCCCTGGTTCAACTCGGGCGTGTCGGTGGTGCTGATGCTGGTGATGGCGTGGGGGAACGGGTTCCGCCTGTTGTGGTCCATCTTCGGCACGGGTAACCAGCTCCTGGCGGCCTTCGCCCTCATGGCCGTGTCGGGCTGGCTGCTGCTGCGGGGACGCCGCGTGTTCTACGCCCTCATCCCGGCGGCCTTCATGGTGGCCACCACGCTGACCTCGCTGGTGATACTGCTGCGCCAATACATCGCCGCCGGCAACTACCTCCTCATGGGCGCGGCCGTCCTGCTGCTGGTCCTGTCGGTGAGCGTGGTGCTCCTCGTCCTCGCGAAGATCGTG
>CAYVOE010000412.1:0-2099 GCA_964452795.1 uncultured Nitrospiraceae bacterium | reverse complement strand
TGTTCAGAGCCAAAGCCCCCGCCCCCGCCGGCGAGGCGGGCTCCGTATAGGGAGTCGACAGACCCATGCCGCTGTCTTCGAAGGTCCCTTCCGTCTCCTCCGGCGCCTGGCCGGTGTTCTTTACCCCCTTCAACGAGGCGGGGTGGGTCGACTACCGCGCCCTGGAAGAACTTGTGGACTTCTACATCGAGGGCGGCGTGGCGGGGCTGTTCCTCAACTGCCTGTCCAGCGAGGTCTTCAGCCTCGACGTGGAGGAGATGCACGAGATCGCCCGGCGCGTGGTCCATCGAGTGCGGGGCCGGATCGGCGTGGTGGCGGGAGGGAACGTGGGCGCCGACCTGGTTGAGCAGGCCCGCGGCCTCGACAGCATGTACGCCACCGGCGTGGACGCGGCGGTGGTCATCGTGTCGGCCCTGCCGTCGCCCCACGACCTGGCGGGCCAGCTCCTGGGACTGTGCGACCTCACGCCCGTTCCCCTGGGGCTCTACGAGTGCCCGGTCCCCGAGCACCGGATCCTGTCGCCCGAGGAAGTGGCGCGGGTCGCCGCCTCCAACCGCTTCGTCTTTATGAAAGAGACCTCCCGCGACGCGGAGTTGGCGGCCGCCAAGGCCGAAGCCGCCGCGGGTACGGCCCTGCGCGTCTTCCCGGCCCACCTGCGCGCCACCCCCGAGGCGCTGCGCCGGGGCGCGGCGGGCCATTGCGGGGTTATCGCCAACGTGTGTCCCGAGCTCACGGCGCGGATGTGCGACGCCGAAGAAGAGCCGGAGACCCGAGACCGGGCCTACCGCGCCCTCCAGGCGCTCCACGACCTCATGGTGGCCCACGCCTATCCCATCTCGGGCAAGTACATCCTGCAGCAGCGGGGCCTGAGCCTGACGGCCCTGTGCCGCACCCTGCCCGCGGACCGGTTCACCGACGCGGACCGGCAGGCCCTCGACGCCTTTCTCGAGGTCTTCGACTTTCAAGAACCCCGCCCCGAGATCCTGCCCGAGGTGCCCCGTGCCGTGGGCGACCCCACCCGGTCCGACTGATCCCCCGGACGTGGGCAGGCACAAAAATCCTACCGCGGCGTAGCCCGATTTCGCGGAAAGCGACGCCGGCGTAAGACGCTCTTATCGAGATCCCGCCCGTTCGTCGGGCTGGAGAATGGCGAAGATGTTGCCTTCCGGGTCCTTGCAATAGGCCAGGTAGCCCATGCCGGGGACGGTCATCCGGTCGGTCAGCACCTTGCCCCCGCTCTTGTTGATGAGGATGATGTAGTCGTCGATGGCGGGCACTTCGATGGTGTTGACGTACCCGGTAAACAGGCCGTGTTGCGGTAGAATGCCCCCGTCAATGCCCGGCCGGTCCGAATTGCCCGTCGACACCAGCCAGTAATCCTGGCCCTCCCATTTCCGTACTTGCCAGCCGAAGACGCTGCCGTAGAACGCGGCGGTCCGCTCCGGCTCTTTGGCGGCGATTTCGAAGTGAATAACCCGCGGCATGGATTCCTTTCTTTCGGGCGCCCTTCCACTTGCCCCGGCCCAAGGCCCGGTACCCGGGGGAAAGGATAGCATAATCGGTGCCGACCGCGTCGTGCTTCGGTGGTCTCGGCCCGGTTCCTGGACTTTTGTCTTGGGCGGGACGCACAAGCGACAATGCCTGCGGAAACCCGGAGGACGCGTGGGGGGTCTGACAGGGTGTCGCGAGTGCCCGGACCGGGGCCAACGCGGCGCCCTGGGGTCTCGCATGCGCGGAAGCGGGCCGAGTCTTCGGCCCGGAGAGAGGAGGAAAACCCATGACCGGATGGATCCTGGCCCTTGCGGCGAGCCTGGCGGCGCCCGAGGCGCTCCACGAAACCGAACTCATCTTTCCCTTTAACGAGAAGCACAACCATGCCTCGAGCATCGTGGTCTGCCCCAACGGGGACCTGCTGGCCTGCTGGTTCCACGGGACGGGCGAGCGCAACTCCGACGACGTGCTGGTCCAGGGCGCCCGCAAGCGCAAAGGCGCCGACTCCTGGAGCGAGCCCTTCCTCATGACCGACACGCCCAACCTGCCCGACTGCAATCCCGTGATGTTCATCGATCCCCAGGGCACGTTGTGGCTGTTCTGGGTCG
>CAYVOE010000411.1:4587-4800 GCA_964452795.1 uncultured Nitrospiraceae bacterium | reverse complement strand
GTCCGTCTTTGGCCCGCAGCCGCAACTCGAGCTCCGAGACCGCGTGCACCGTGCCCAGGGGCGAGAAGCCCGCCGCGCGAAGGACCGAGCGTCCGCCCTCTTCTTCCAGCGCGAGGAAATAGGCCTCTTTCTCCTGGAAGGGCTTCAGGCCGGCCCGGTGCTCCTCCGTTACCTCGGGCGTGAAGTAACCGGCCAGGGCCGTCCCTTCGCCGA
>CAYVOE010000411.1:527-4577 GCA_964452795.1 uncultured Nitrospiraceae bacterium | reverse complement strand
GTGCAGAAGCGTTCCGCCTTCCGCCGGCGCCGTGGATCCGCCCAGCTCCTCGACCCGCTCCTTGAAGTGGCGGATCGCTTCCGACACCATTCCGTCGGAATCCGAAGCGTTCTCCAGGGTCAATCCATCCACCGGCACTTCGACGGCCCCGGCCGCTCCGAGTCCCATGAGGAACGTTACGGCTCCAATGGCCAGAGATCGCACTGTTCATGCCCTCCTGCGTTCAGGCCCGCTTGCGCCGACCGTCGCTTTTCTGCAGCTTCACGCGAATGCTGTGAATTCCACAGGGTTTCACTTTCACGCTCACCGTGCGGTCCCGAACCTCCAGGCGCCGAAGCCGGCGCTCGAGGAAATTCACTTCTTCCGCCCGGGCCACTTTGGACCCGAATCGCAGGCGAACGGTGCCGGACTTCCCGTGGTACTCGACCAGGCGCACCACGTAGGCCTCCGGGTCGTCCCGACTCGGCGCGATCGCCGTCACCACCGCGTTGGCTTTGTCCACCTGCAGGAAGCTGTCCCGTTCCGGCAGACGTCGGCTGCGCCGCAGCGGCCGAATCGGGAAACACGTCGTCCAATTGCACGAATCGAGAGGGCTGTTGAACGCCCAGCCGGCCCGGTGTCCCGCCGCGTCCTTCCAGTCCTTCTCATGGGGGGTCAGGGAAAAATCGAAGGTATACGCGCCGTCCTGGTCATAGTAATAGAAAATGGTGCCGCAGTCGACGGCCGTCCGCGCCAGGATCGGTTCAATACCGTCGTTCGCCACCGCGTGCGTGGTCTGGCGCGTCGCCAGGGTCACGCCATAATCTTCGTTCGAAATGTCGATCCACTTCTGGACCCACCGTTCCCCATGGCCCCGGAAGGTGTTCCGCATTTCGTCCTCTTCCAGACGCACCGCCGCATACGGCGACTCGTACGTCGCCGTTCCCCCCGGCACCCGAAGCGGGTACGCCACGCGGGTCATGGTGTGCATCTTCGCCTTGTAGTCGAGGGTATGCCGGAAGTCCACCCGCTCCAGCGCGTCGTACAGAATCACGTCCTGCGTGAACCGTCCCGTGTGGGCCCGGCCCGTGAACCGGAGCACGGCGCGCACCGGACCCGATTCCACCATCTCGACCTTGTCGACCCGGCTGTCCCACTCCTTGCCCGTGTAGGTGTTCTCGATGTCCCAGGGCGGCGCTTCCACGTTCGACTGCCGGTCTTCCCGCACGTAGATCTCGTTGAACCCGCGGGGCGCCTGGCGGATCAGTTCCCGGCCCTTCCATTTAATCGATGCGATCCGCTTGTCCTTCACCCGAATATCGAAAAAGGCGTTTTGCATGCCCTTCTCCGACACCTCGAGGCTCGAATCGACGGGCTCCGCCTCCGTACTCGGCCTTACGTAGAAGGTCTCGTACCCGTGGGAGGGCACCCGCGGCGCCACAAAGACCAGGTAGATCCGGCTGTGGCCCATCTGCTCGTCGACCTCGAGGATCTGCGACGGCACCGGCCGGCCCTTCGAGTCCGTGATGTTCAGACTCTTTACGCCCGTCATCGGCAGTTCTATGTACGTCTCGACGACGTCGTCGCGCTCCCAGGACAGGCTGTTGAAGACGGTGATGGGGTAGACGCCTTCTTTCAACCGCCGGTAGTTGATGTGTACGGTGAACCGCATGGCCGCCTCTTGCAGCATCGATTCGCCTTCGAGCCGGCAGGTACGGGCATCGTTGATCCGTTCCGCGTCGTTGATCTCGCCCCGCCGTCCCCCCGTGTTGTGGTCGTGGGGAAGAAACAGGGCGTCCCGCGCCGCCAGGATGCGCTCCCGCGGCGCCCGGCCGAGGCCCTGCCATTCGGCGAAGGTGGTCCATTTCTCGGCCGCCGTCACGGCGTTGTCGCCCCGACGCATGTTCTGGGCGGCAGCTATATAAATCGCGGGGAGGGCAAAGAAAGAATAAGGGGCTTCTCCCTGGTATACGGGCAGCCCCTTCCGCTTAACTCCCCGGAAAAACTCCGATATCGTGCAAAACCGGATAGGCGCCTCGGGATGCCGCTCGTTCCACTGCGCCACCCGATCCACCATCGTGGGATCGCTCGGCTGAAGGTCCGACTCGCAACCCATCAGCACCGGCTGGTTCGGCGGCCAGAACGTATCCCGCCATTTCAGCCCTTCAAGCAGGCGCTCCTCGGCCCACGCGACGTCCTTGTTGTTTACAAACAGGAACCAGCCCCAGCCGTAGCCCTCCCACGAGCCCGGCTTCCGGTAATCCTCGTGGTTGTGACAGCAGGCCAGCACCTCCGACCCGTCCGGCGCCCGCCAGATGTGCAGCGGCACCGGCGGCCGGAACCGCGAGTAGGCGAAGTTCTCGACCTCTATCCCCTGCAGGAACTGAGGAATCTGGATGATGTGCCCCGGAAGGTCCGTGTGCTGCGCCGTCTTCGGGTCGTACCCGAGCCGCTCCCGCACCCAGCGCTTCCCCCGCGTCAACTGGTGGATCAGCATCTCGCCGTCCAGCCACTGCTCGATGGGCCCCGTCATGGTCGTGCAGACTTCCAGGCGCCCCTCGTCGATGAGCCGCTTCAGCGCCTCCTCGTACTCGGGATAGGTCTCCAGGAAATGCCGCACGAACAGCACGTATTCGAGCGTGAACCGGAATTCCGGCGGACCTTCGGTCAGGTCTTCCACCGCGGTCCGGATCACCTCGCTGACGTAGGCCAGGCACTCCCCGGGGCTGGCCGCCCAACCGTAGTCCAGGTGCGACCCCGGCACGAGGTCGATTTGCCATTTGGGTCTCATGCAAGCCCCCTGTTACGGGTGTGCCGGGCTCTCCCCCGGCGGCGCCCCGGTCGATTGAGTTTGCTGGGTCGATACAGTAACACACAAGGCAAAGGCCGCGCAACCCGGCGCGACGGCCGGCCATCCGAGGCCACCAATACTGCGAAGCGACGTGTCAGCGGAACCGGATGGAGGCAACGACCTTCGCTGCGATTACTTAAGCGTACGAGTCAAACGCCGACAAAAGGGGGGAGGCAAGGTAGAATGGCGGAGAGGGTGGGATTCGAACCCACGGTACCCCGAAGGGGTACAACGGCTTTCGAGGCCGCCGCCTTCAACCGCTCGGCCACCTCTCCGCAGGGGAGCCAGAGTGTACCAAACTCGCCCGGCGATGTCCAAACGCTGCACGCCGATCCGCCATTCCCGGAGGCCTCCGTTTCGCAGGCCTCGTGCGCAGCGGGCGTTCCGGTTTCGCGGCGGCTCCGAGCAGCCGATTTGCTCGCCTGTGGGCTCTCTAACATCGGGCGCGCGTCCTCGTTGGATGGAAGGCCGCAAACGCGAAGAATGAATCGCACGAGGTCGCGGGATTAGAATGCGGGACGTCCGAAGGGGGGTTCCTCCGGGCGGGTTTGCGGTATTCAGGGTTCGGGGTCGTCGCGAGCGAGGCACTCGCTCCAAATGGAAAGCGGGCCTTCCGCAGGCCGCGGCGACGCAGCGTGGGAAGGGAGAGACGCCTGTGCGCAAAGTTCTCATCACCGGAGCCGCGGGCTTCATTGGGTCGAGCCTGGCGGATCGGCTTCTCGACCGGGGCGATGCCGTGGTCGGCCTCGACAACTTCGATCCGTACTACGACGTCGAGGTGAAGCGCCGGAACCTGGCGTCCGCCCTCGACCGCGAAGGCTACCGGTTTGTGGAGGCCGACATCCGAGACGAAGCGGCGGTGCGCGACGTCCTGGCCCAGACCCGTCCGGACGTCGTGGTTCACCTGGCGGCCCGGGCGGGGGTGCGGCCCTCGCTGGCCGACCCCAACCTGTACCACGAGGTGAACATCGTAGGGTCGCAGCACATCCTCGACGCCCTTCGCGAATACCCCGTGTCGCACCTGGTCTGGGCCTCGAGCTCGTCGGTCTACGGCGGGTCGACCCGCGTCCCCTTTTCCGAAGACGACCCGGTGATGCGGCCCATCAGCCCCTACGCCGCCACCAAGCGCATGAACGAGCTCATGGGCCATGTCTACAGCCACATCTACGGCCTGAACATCACGATGTTGCGGTTCTTCACCGTATACGGTCCCCGGCAGC
>CAYVOE010000411.1:0-517 GCA_964452795.1 uncultured Nitrospiraceae bacterium | reverse complement strand
GCGCCCCGACATCGCCAGCTCGAAGTTCACGCGCCTCATCGATCGCGGCGAGCCCTGGCCCATATTCGGAGACGGCTCGACGCGGCGCGACTACACCTACATCGATGACATCGTCGACGGGCTCGAGCGGGCCGTCGACACGCCCTTTTCCTACGAGATCTTCAACCTCGGCGAGAGCCGGACCATTACCCTGCGCGAGATGATCGACGTCATCGCCCGCCACGTGGGAAAGCCGGCCGTCGTCCGGCAGGAGCCCCTGCAGCCCGGCGACGTCACCATCACCT
This sequence comes from uncultured Nitrospiraceae bacterium, assembly GCA_964452795.1. Taxonomy (GTDB): domain Bacteria; phylum Hydrogenedentota; class Hydrogenedentia; order Hydrogenedentales; family SLHB01; genus CAYVOE01. The sequence goes on along the minus strand of CAYVOE010000411.1, from coordinate 233 downwards.
ACGCCAACATCGACAAGGCCCGCGCGGCCCTCGGATACGACCCAAAGTTCCCCTTCGAAGACGGCGTGCGCCGTTACGTCGAATGGTACCGCGCCCTTTCCGAGGCCAGGGTCCGATAAGCCGAGCTCGATCGTTCCGGGCTTCGCCGTAGCGGCCTGGAACGCTGCGAAAAAAAAGAGGAGGAGGCGATAGACTCGCCCCCTCCTCGGCCCTTTGAATTCGCGTTACTGGGC
>CAYVOE010000410.1:0-4806 GCA_964452795.1 uncultured Nitrospiraceae bacterium | reverse complement strand
CTCTGGGCCAGCCGGTTGGGGGAGTAACCGAGCTTCTCGATGGATTCCAGCACCCGCCGGCGGGTCGACTCCGAAATGGCGATGGCCGTGCCTCGGCCGTTAACGATGCGGGACACCGTGGCCCGGCTGACGCCCGCATGGCGGGCCACGTCTTCCATGGTCACACCCCGTTTGGGTCCGGCGGGCTTCTGCGTCACGGCTCTGATCCCCCCCAGGCTGGCGCTGGTATCGCGCGTTCAGTATCGCGCGTTCATTACTCTAGCCGGTCCTTATCCCGTTGTCAATAGGCCCCCGCCGAATTCCTCCGGGTCCGGAACAGAACGGGGCCGCCCCGCGGTTGACCGGGGAGCGGGTTATCTGGTAGCGTTTAGTATTCAATGGAATCCGGGATTTCGGTTTCTTGCGGCGACATCGCGGCAGGAAGGGGAGCCGGAATCGCCGAGGCCGCCGGAGGAGTCTCGCGGGCGCCGGGGAACGCCGCGGGCCGTGCCGAACGGGGCTTTGGGGACTGTCCCGGATTTCGATGGGGACCGGTCCGTTCCGAACCGGAGGGCTCGGGAGGCCGGTACCGATGGGGGGACCTTCCTTGAGCGAGAACGACGACCGCCTGTTGATGAGCGGAAACGAGGCTCTGGCATTGGCGGCACGCCATGCCGGAGTGGCCTTGGGCGTGGGGTATCCCGGCACGCCGTCGACGGAGATCCTGGAAAACTTCGCGGCCCTGGGGGGCACGGCGCAATGGTCGCCGAACGAAAAGGTGGCGCTCGAGGTGGGCATCGGGGCGGCCTTCGGCGGCGCGCGGGCCCTGGTGACCATGAAGCACGTGGGGGTGAACGTTGCGGCGGACCCGCTGTTCACGGCGGCCTACACGGGCGTGACGGGCGCGCTGGTGCTGGTTTCGGCGGACGACCCGGGCATGGCTTCGAGCCAGAACGAGCAGGACAATCGCCACTACGCCCGGGCCGCGGGGGTGCCCATGCTCGAGCCGGCCGATTCGCAGGAGGTCTACGACTACTTCTTCGAGGCCGTGTCGATCTCGGAACGATGGCACATCCCCGTGCTGTTCCGCGTGACCACCCGGGTGTGCCACTCGAAGACCGTGGTGTGGGCCCGGGCCCGCGGGCTGGACGCGCCCCCGACGGGGTTCGAGCGCGACGTGGCGTCGCGGGTGATGATCCCCGCCTATGCGCGGCCGGCCCATCGGCGGCTGCGGACCAAGCTGGCGGAGCTGGCCGAGTGGAACGAGCGGTCGACGCTGAACCGCGTGCGGGCGGGAACCGACACGGTCCTGGGCATCATCACCTCGGGCGTGGCCTTCGCCCACGTGCGCGAAGCGGCGCCGGAAGCCGCGGTGCTGAAGCTGGGCATGGCCCATCCCCTGCCTTTCGAAGCCATCCGAAGCTTTGCGGAGGGCTGCGATCGCTGCGTGGTGATCGAGGAGGGCGATCCCTATCTCTATGAGAGCATTCGGGCCCGGGACATCGAGGTGGAAGGCAAGCCGGAGATGTACCGCTTCGGCGAGCTCAACGTAGTCCGGGTCCGGCGCATTCTGGCCGGCGACGTCTCGCCCGAGCCGGCGCCGGTGCCGGGCAAGCCGCCCCAATTGTGCATGGGCTGTCCCCATCGGGTGGCCTTCAGTTGCCTGGGGCGGATGGGCTGCATCGTGGCGGGCGACATCGGCTGTTACACGCTGGGCGTGCTGCCGCCCTTCGAAGCCATGGACACCTGCGTGTGCATGGGCGCCAGCATCGGCGTGGGGCTGGGGCTGCGTCGCGTGCTGCCGCCCGACCAGGCCCGCAAGGTGGTCAGCGTCATCGGCGACAGCACCTTCGTCCACAGCGGGCTCACGGGCCTCGCGGAGATGATGTACAACCGACCGGAAACGGGCCATCTCCTCATCATCCTCGACAACGGCACCACGGCCATGACGGGCATGCAGGAACACCCGGGCACGGGGCGCCGGCTGGACCACACGCCCGCGCCGATGCGGCTGGACTTCGAGGCACTGGCCCGGGCGGTGGGCATCGAAGACGTGGTCACCCTCGATCCCACGGAAGATCCGGCGCGCTTCGAGGCGGTCGTGAAAGATTTCCTCGATTCGGGCCGGCTGGGCGTCATCATCGCCCGGAAGCCCTGCAAGCTGGCGGAGGCCCGCATCGCGCGGTATGAGGCGGAGGCGGCCGCCGCGGCGACGGCCGAAGGGTGCTCCTGCCATGGGTGACGGCATCGTCAACGTGGTGCTGGCGGGACTCGGAGGTCAGGGGGTGATCAAGGCCTCCGACATCCTGGCCGAGGCCGCCTTCCGAGCCGGGTTCGACGTGAAGAAGAGCGAGATCCACGGGATGAGCCAGCGGGGCGGGTCGGTGTCGAGCGACGTCCGCTTCGGCCCGGAGGTGCAAAGTCCCATGGTGCCGGCGGGCGAGGCCGATTTCCTGGTGGTGCTGGAGCGCACCCAGATCGAGCCGAACCGCCGGGTCCTCCGCGCCGAGGGCCGGCTCATCACGCCCGACCACATCCCGTATTTCGACCGCGAGACCGCCGACGGAAAGCCCGTGGTGGATCGGCGCATGCTCAACGTGGCCCTGTTGGGCGTGCTCAGCGCCTACCTCGACATCCCGGAAGAGCACTGGCTCGAGGCCATCGCGTCGCAGGTGCCGTCCCGGGCGCTCGAGGCCAACCGGGGCGTGTTCGCCACGGGTCGGTGCGTCGAGCGGGCGCTGTCGGGCACGTTCAACGGCCGTCCGACGTAGGGCAAACGAGCAGGAAATTCGCGACGCGCGTCGGCGCGAAACAGGGGAGGACACGATGACAACGGCACTGCAGGCGGAGGTGTGTCGGAACGGGGGCGCGGGATTCCATCCGACGAGCGCGCCCGACTATCTTCCCTTGCCCCAGTTGAGAGCGCTCCAGCTCCAGCGGCTTCGCACGGTGACGGAGATCGCCTATGGCGGGGTCGAGCTGTATCGCCGGCGCATGGACGCCCGGGATGTGCGCCCGGAAGACCTTCGCGATCTCGCGGACATCCGGCGGCTGCCGTTCACGGTGAAGACGGACCTGCGCGACACCTACCCCTTCGGCCTGTTCGCGCGGAGCATGAACGACATCGTTCGGCTCCATGCCTCGAGCGGGACCACCGGCAAGCCCATCGTGGTGGCTTATACCCGGGAAGACCTCGAGGTGTGGTCCAACGCCATGGTGCGGGCCTTCGCCGCCTGCGGGCTCCACAGCGGCGACATCATCCAGAACGCCTACGGGTACGGCCTGTTCACCGGCGGCCTCGGCGCCCACTACGGCGCGGAAGCCCTCGGCGCCACCGTGATCCCCATCTCGGGCGGCAACACGGACCGCCAGATCATGGTGATGAAGGATTTCGGCGTCACCGCCATCTGCTGCACGCCCAGCTATTTCCTGCACATCATCGAGCGGGCCGCCGCCCTCGGCGTCGATCTCAAGGAACTGCCCCTGCGGGCCGGCGTGTTCGGCGCGGAGCCCTGGACCGACGCCATGCGCCTGCGCATCGAAGCCGAAGGGCATATCAAGGCCTACGACATCTACGGCCTGTCGGAGATCGTGGGGCCGGGCGTCGGTATCGAGTGCCACGAACAGGAAGGGCTCCACATCTTCGAGGATCACTTCTATCCCGAGATCATCGATCCGGACACGGGCGAGGTCCTGCCCGACGGCGAAGAGGGCGAACTGGTGCTCACCACGTTGAGCAAGCATGCCATGCCCATGATCCGCTACCGCACCCGCGACATCACCGCCCTGATCACGGAGCCCTGCCCCTGCGGACGAACCCTCCGCCGCATCCGCCGCATCGGCCGCCGCAGCGACGACATGTTCATCATCCGCGGCGTCAACGTGTTTCCGTCGCAGGTCGAAACGGCGCTGCTGGCCGTTGAAGGCACCCTTCCGCATTACCAGATCATCCTGACGCGGGAGGGCGGACTCGACGAAATGGAGGTCCAGGTCGAGGTGACGCCGGAGGTCTTCACCGACACCGTTCGCGCCCTCGAGGATCTGCAGGCCAAGCTGGCCCAGGCCATCGAGCACACCCTGGGCATCCGGGCCAACGTGCGGCTGGTGGAGCCCCACACCGTCCAGCGAAGCGAGGGCAAAGCGAAACGGGTCGTCGACAAGCGGAATCTGTAGGTTTCGGACCGAATGGGGAGGATTGTCCACGGATTGCAGGGAGATGGCGACGGGAAAGGAGCCGACGGTGGCGCGAGACTTCCGTTTCCCCCGCGTCGTGGGTGTAATCTGTGGAATCAGCCGGTGCCCTCGACCCGGGGCAATCGCGGCATGAATGGGAGACACGCGCGATGAAACTCAAGCAACTCTCGTTGTTCGTGGAGAACCGGCCGGGGCAGATGAAGACGCCCTTCAAGGCGCTGGCCGAGGCCGGAGTCAACATCCTCACCCTGTCGCTGGCGGACACCCAGCAGTTCGGGATCCTGCGGCTTATCGTGCAGGACTGGGAGCGGGCCAAGCGGGTTCTGGAACAGGCGGGATGCGTGGTCAACGTCACGGAAGTGGTGGCCATCGAGGTCGAAGACCGGCCCGGCGGCCTCTACGAGATCGTTCAAGCCATCGAGGGCAGCGGCATCAACGTCGAGTACATGTACGCCTTCGCCTTCGGCCACGAGGGTAAAGCCGCGTTGATCTTCCGGTTCGAAGACGCCGATGCCGCCATCGCCGTCTTGCAGGAACACGGCATCAACGTCATCGGCAGCGTGGATCTGTACAGCCGGCTGGGGAGATAGGTGTCGGCGGCCCAGCAACCGGCGGCCGACCGTCCTCGATCCA
>CAYVOE010000409.1:0-4811 GCA_964452795.1 uncultured Nitrospiraceae bacterium | reverse complement strand
CTCATGCTCGATGTGGAACACGTGGATGTTGTGTGCGGCCAGGAGCGGAAGGGCCTCCCGGTACCCGCTTCCGTTGTCGATGAGAAACACGGTGACGTTGAATCCGGCCTCCTTCATCGTCGCCAGGACCAGAGCCAGCTCGGGCGTCACCCGCGGCACCACGGGGAGCAGGGCCGCGTCGCGCGGAAGCCGCCGATGCTCCGACAGGATCACCTCGTCCAGCGTGAGCCCGTCGGTGGGCAGCACCCGCGCCAGGTTCTCCGAGATCAGCCGGGCCTGGACCGGGCTGCGCCGCACCGGCACCTCGAGCGGACGGATCCGGTCGGAGATGCTGTCGCCCACGATGCTCTTGTAGGCGTCTTCGCGGGAAAGGGTCGACCGGGTCTCCGTCTCGAACCGGGCCACCTCGGCGGCGTCGCGGCCGTTGGTGATCATGCCGAGCTGTTCGCCCGACACCTGAAGCAGGTAGCCGATGGACGCCGTGGTGGTGATGGCGAGTTCCATGCGGCTTTCGCCCTTTTCTCCCCCATACCCCGCCTCGTGCAGGTCGAGCAGCAGGACCGCCCCCAGCACGTTCGAGGGTTCGTGGGTCTTCACGTACAGCTCGCCCGCCTTGGCCGACAGTTTCCAGTGGATGGTGTTCAGCGGGTCGCCGGCCACGTACTCGCGCACCGCCGCCACCCGCGTGGGGTCCTCGTATACCCGGTGGGTGATGCGGACGGGCCCCTGAGGCCGCCGCGCGCTCACGTTGAAGGTCTCGATATAGGCCACCGTGGGAAGCACGGACACGTAGTTCTGCTGGATCCCCGTGCGAAACCGCTTCTGAAGCCCGAAAAGGTCGCCCGATTCCATGACCAGGGGCCCGATGCGGTGATATCCGCGCCGGGGACAGGTCACGGTGTAGCGCAGCTCGATGGAGCGGCCGGGCATCAGCACCGCCAGGCAACGGTTCCGTCCCAGCACGGGGAAATCGGCCGGAACCACGTCTTCCACGTAGATCCACGGGATGGGCCAGCCCCGCCGGTTCACCACCGTGGTGACCACCTCCACGTCTTCGCCCTGTCGCACCACGTCCTTGTCGACGGTGCGGGTGGCGTCGAGCCCCGACAGCCACAGGACCGACGAATAGTGGGCGATTCCGACCAGCAGCAGGAAGGCATAGATGGAAAAGGCCATATAGGGGCTCTTCACAAGGAAGGCCGCCAGGATGCCCGCCGCCGCCGCTATGAACCAGAAAGCGTTCCTCATGCCGCGCTCCGGCCCCGATCATGCGCCGCCGCGCCGCCGATCGCAAGCCCCGCGGGCTTCCTTTCTCCTTGACCCTCCGAGACTTCCCTAGTACCATCTGACCGGCCGCCGGCCTGGGAGCGACGGGCGCGGCGCCCCGGAAATCGAGGCGCCGGTTGCCGGAACGGCAACCTTGGGCAAACCCACGCGGGGGAGCAAGGAGAGGGAAATGAGCAGACCCAATTCGATATCCAAGGGCACCACCACCGACATGTCGGAGGTTCACTCGGCAAGGCTCTTCGCAGGCAGTTGTATGGCCCTGGCCGCCACCGCCATCGGGTTCGCCGTGACGGCCGACATCATGGGGCAGTTGAAGGCCCAGTTCCTCCTGAGCAACTTCCAGGCGGGCTTCATCATGGGGGCCTGGCTCTACGGGTTCACGTTCTCGATTTTCATCTTTGGACCCCTGGTGGACGCCCTGGGCATGCGGTTCCAGTTGCGGCTGGCCCAGTTCTGCCATATCGTGGGCGCCCTCATCTTCATGAGCGCCACCTTCGTTCGAGAAACGCCCGGCGCCGGATTCTGGGTGCTGTTGGCGGGCACCTTCATCCTGTCCATGGGCAACGGACTCATCGAAGCCGTGGGCAATCCCCTGGTGGCCACCGTCTATCCCGACCGCAAGACCGAGAAACTCAACCAGTTCCACGTGTGGTTCCCGGGCGGGATCTTCATCGGCGGCGTCCTGTCCTTTTTCATGACGAAGGCGGGGCTGGGCGCGTGGCAGCTCAAGATGTGCCTCATCCTGATTCCCGCCATCGTCTACGGGTTCTTCTTCTTGGGCCAGAAGTTCCCCCTCACCGAACGCGTCCAGTCGGGCCTGTCCTTCGGCGACATGATGAAGGCCACCTTCGGCCGGCCCCTCTTCCTCATTCTGCTCCTGTGCATGGGCATCACCGCCTCCCTCGAGCTCGGACCCAACCGCTGGATCCCGTCCGTGTACGCCGCCGCGGGCATTTCCGGCATCCTGATGCTGGCGTGGATCAACGGGCTCATGGCCGTGATGCGCTTCTATGCAGGCCACGCCGTCGAGCGGCTGCGTCCCAGCGGCATGCTCGTGGCTTCCGCCGTCGTCGCGGGCATCGGCCTGTTCCTCCTCAGCCTCGCGGAAAGCTCCATCATGGCCTTCGCCGCCGCCACGGTCTTCGCCATCGGCGTGTGCTACTTCTGGCCCACCATGCTGGGCGTAACCTCCGAACGCGTGCCCAAGGGCGGCGCCCTGGCCCTGGCCCTCATGGGCGGCTTCGGAAACCTCATCGTCGGCCTGGTCGCCACCCCGGCCATGGGCAACGTGGCCGACCGCTACATCGTGTCCAACCTGCCCGTCGCCGAGGCGCGCAGCTCCCTCGAGCGGATCGTGGAGACCTATCCCGCGCCGGCGGCCGACAAGAGCAAGTTCCAGTACACCGATACCGAGAAGGCCCATGTCGACGCCGCCGCGGCCCTCGCCGCCCTGGGCGAGGATCCGTCCAACGAGGCCAAGATCCAGGCCGCCGCAGCCCTGCGCGGAGCCGCCGGCGCCCAGCCCGTGGGCCTCGACGAAGAGACCGCCGCGCGGGTCACGGAAGTCGGAGCCATGGCCGGAGCCGTCATCGCTCCCCTCGACAACCAGGGCGGGCGCACGTCGTTCCGCTACCTGGCGCCCTTCGCGATCATCCTGATCGTCGTCTTCGGCACCATCTACCTGCGCGACAAAGCCCGGGGCGGCTACCGCATCGAACGCATCGGGCCCGAGAGCCGCGGCGAAGGCGAGCCCGCCTGACCCGCACCCCAGCAAATAACGCGGGCGGCCGTGCGACGCCGTGCGGCCGCCCGCGATCTTTTGAAAGTCCTCTCCCCATCTCCCCGCCCGGGGAAAAACTCCGAACATCCTGGCCGGATCGGCCGACCCACACCCAAGACGCTACGCTTCCGCCGTTGATCTGAGCCGGCGGGACCACTAAAGTCATAGCATGTATCGGAATGGAGGAAATCGCTTGATGATACGCGGAAGGCGGCATGGTGTACCGACGGAGAACCGCGCGATTTGGTCGTGGGGGGCGCCTTGATGCCCGGAGGGGCTCCCGCGAAGATGGCCGATGTGGGCTGGGTCTGGGAAGGCCAGGGACTCAATCCCGGCGTGCACCCCTCCATCTTCGGCGTGGGCGAAGGGGCCGAGTATTTCGGGCTGCGGCGGGTTCACTTCATGTTTCACCCGCTGACGGAAGTCGCCATGCGGAAGCTCGCCCACCTGGATGAGGTCGTCTGCGACATCTCGAAGTGGGGCTTCCGCGACACCGAACGCGGCGGCTCCGAATGCTACGTCGACGCCCGCATCGAGACCGTCTGCACCGAGGCCGAACGGGTGAGCCGCCTTTCCCGCAAGCATCCCAACGTGACCGGCGCCCTCTTCGACGACATGAAGGGGCTTCTGACCCGCGAGGGCATGAACGCCGAGGTCAGCGCCGCCATCGAGTTCTCCCTCAAGATGTACAACGCCGCCGTCCGCCTCTGGACCGTGGTCTACAGCCACGACCTCGAGGAGCCCTTCTGGCAATACTGCAAGGCCCACGTCGAAGTGGTAAACCTGTGGATCTGGCGCGGGGAAGACCTGCCCCGCATGGACGAGTACATCGACCGGTGCCGCGAGCTGTTCCCCGACAGGCCCCTCATCATGGGTTGCTACCTGCGCGATTACGCGGCGGCGGCGCCCATGCCCATGGAGCTCCTGCAGCGGCAGTGGGAAGGGGTGGCGTCGGCCCTGCGCGACGGCCGGATCGACGGGTATTCCATTTTGGGCACCGTCCTCCTCGACACCCATACCCGCCAGGCCGCCTGGGTACGCGATTTCATACAGGACAACTCGTAGCGGACGCACGGCGGACAGGAGGCGCCGGACAACCGGCAACGACACAGGTCTCTTGACCGAGGGGTATGGGGAAGGCGGCAACATGCGGATCTTGATCATGGGCGCGGGCGCCATCGGCAGTGTGGTGGGCGGACTCATGGCCCAGGCCGGCCACCGCGTCGTCCTGGTGGGGCGCGAGGCCCACATGAAGGCCATCCGCGAGCGGGGCCTGCGGATCACCGGAATCTGGGGCGAACACCACGTCTCCGGCATCGACGCCCGGACGGACACGGCAAACCTCGATCCCGGGTCCTTCGATTTTGTCCTCATTACGGTGAAATCCTACGACACCGCCGCGGCGGCCAAGGCCGTGGCGCCCCTCGTCGGCGACGACACCCTTGTCTGCACCTACCAGAACGGCCTGGGGAACGCCGACGTACTGGCCGAGCGGTTCGGCTGGGAGCGGACCCTGGGAGCGCGGGCCATCTTCGGCGCCTGGATCCCGGAGCCGGGCCGCGTCGACGTGACGGTCATCGCCAATCCCACGGCCATCGGGGCCTACCATCCGAAGACCCCGCGGGAGCCCGTCGAGGCCCTGGCCGCCGCCATGGACGCGGCGGGCGTGCCCAAGTTCGACTGCGATTCGATCACGACGGTGCAGTGGGCCAAGGTGGCCTACAACTGCGCTTTAAACCCCTTT
>CAYVOE010000408.1:306-4816 GCA_964452795.1 uncultured Nitrospiraceae bacterium | reverse complement strand
ATATAACTGTTCGAGAAAAGTGATAGTAGGTATGCCCAGAGGGAGGAGCGCTCCATGCCGAATAAACCCGGCTTGTCACGGGACAGACGCATTATCCTGTACTCGGCTGTCGCCCTCCTTCTCGTGGCGATCGGAATCTACCATCTGCTGTCTCCCGACCGCTCGCCACAACCGGGCGCCCCGCCCGCTGAGTCCAGGACTTCCTCCGACACGAACGAAGCGCGGCAATCCCCCTTCACGGTAGCCGGTCGCCGAACCCGCCCTCGACGAGACGGCGGAGGAATCCGTGCGCAATCTGTTGTCCGACATTTTTGCCGTTATGCATTTGCCGCTTCGCTCCAGCCATCCCACAGAAAAGGATCAGTTCTATCGACTGTTGCGCATGGAGCCGAGAGTCCAAGACATCCTCGAGCATCTCGAGCAAGCCTCGCCGAACGAACGGGAGCGCCTGAAGCGAATGGTGCTCGGGCAATGCGACGTCTACATACGCGACCTGCCCCTGTTCCAGTTGAGCGGCGAGCCCTGGATGCCCACGGTCCACGGATCGGGAGGAGGCATGGCCCTCCTCCCAGGGATCGGGTTACCTGTTCCAGGTCATCGCGTTCGCCCGCCGGTTCGCCGGGGGTCCGTAGCCGGGATGCCGCGGAGCCGGAACAGGCTCCGTTCCATCGATGGATGCGCGCGTTCCTTGACGGTTTCGCAAGACGATGCTATCGTTGTTGTTAGACACGCATAGACTCTTTGCAGGCATATATGGCAGCGGACAGTGGGAGCGACGGGAGTGCCCCGAGTCACGTCGGCCCGCGCGAGGTCCCGCCCGGTCGCCTATCCGGCCCGATGCGCCCGCGTCGCCGACGCTCCCGGCTTGGCCCTCGTCTTTGTCCTCTGGTATCATACGTACTTTATTGAGGGGGTAGACCTGACGATGAAAAGCTTGGCGCAGAACGCGCGGCGCGACAAGATTCGGCAGTGGCTGGCGGAAGAAGGAAGCCTTCGCGTCGAGGACCTGGTGAATCGGATGTCGGTGACGTCCATGACCATTCGCCGCGACCTCGCCGCGATGGAAGAGATGGGCGTGCTCGTCCGCACCCACGGCGGATGCACCCTTTCCTCGCCCATGGTGCGCGAGCTGTCCTTCTCCGAAAAGGACAGCCTGAACGCCCGGCAGAAGGCGGCCATCGCCCGAGCGGCGGCGGCACGGGTCAAGCACGGTGCGGCCATCTTCATCGACACCGGCACCACCACGCTCCACTTCGCCCGCGCCCTCCCCACCACGAAGGATCTCAGGATTTTCACCAACAACCTGCGGGTGGCCATGGAGCTGTTCTCGCGGGATGGGTTCGAAGTGAACGTCCTCGGCGGACGCCTCGCCCGGAACAGCCCGGACCTTGTCGGCGAAGCCGCCATCATGCGGGCCCAGGAGTTCCAGCTCGACATGGCCGTCCTCGGCACCGACGCCGTGGACCCCGTCCGAGGCGAGACCTACTCCGCCGAACTTCCCACGGCCAACCTGGACCGCACCATCCAGCGCCACGCGTCGCAGGTGGTGATCCTCGCCGACAGCTCGAAGCTCGGCAAGCACAGCCTGGCCCTGGTGTGCACCCTCGCCGAGGGGGTCACGCTGGTCACCGACGACGGGGCCTCGCCCCGCGACATCACCGCCCTGCGTCGGACCGGCGCGGAGATCGTGGTGGCCCCGTGTGAAAGCGACAACGGCGCCGTCAGGAAGTAAGACGGCGCCGCCGCGTTCATGACGAAATCGTCCCGGCCGTTTCCGGTTCGGGACGATGTCTTTTCTTGGGGGATTCTCTTACGCCTTCGCCAGCGCGGCCTTGCCGTCCACCTGATGGGCGGCCGCCGCCTTTTCCGGTTCGACGCCGCGCCGCACCACCTCGCACAGGGCTGCCTGGAAGGCGTGGGGATTGTCTACCTGGATGGCGTTGCGGCCGAAGACGACCCCTTGCGCGCCTTCGACCACTTCCCGATGGGCCAGGCGCAGCGCGTCGATGTGATTCGGCAGCTTCTCCGCACCCAGACCGAACACCGGCACGGGGCAGCTCTCGGTCACCTTGCGGAAATCGTGGGTGTGGAAGGTCTTGATGCAATCGGCGCCCAGCTCGCTCACGATCCGGCAGCCCACGAGGACGTTCTCGTGCAGCTCCTCGGGGGACATGTCGAGATGGCCTGAGGGGAAGTATTCGCCGATGACGGGAATGCCCAGGGCGTGGCACTGCTGGGTCAGCCGCGCGTAGTTCTCCACGTTTCGCGCGTCGCGCTCTTCGTCGCCGGTCTGCAGGGTCAGCGACACCAGAGCGATGTCCATCCCCTCGGCCAGGGCGCTTTCGACGGTGTAGCCGTTCACACTGAGGGCCTTGCGATAGCCCCAGCCGAAGCAGTACACCGAGTTCCAATTGAGCCGGACCACCGACAGGGGCCGCCGCCATCCGGCGAACAGGCTCGCGCAGTGGCGAATCATCCCCGGCGCCAGCAGCACGGCGTCCACGTCCGGATTGATCCGGCCCGCCGTCGCCGGCAGGTCCTCCATCCCGGGAATGGGTCCGTCGAACAGGCCGTGGTCGATCGCGATGATTACCGCGCGTCCCTGCCCCAGCAGTCGTTTCAGCCGAATCTCGCGTCCGTCCACTTCGTTCGCCTCCTGTCGCGGAACCCGTATGGTTTGTCGCGGTCGTCCCACACGAACCGGAATCTTACTCCGGTGAGGGCTCGCCGCGCATTTGTTTAATGAAAACACCCAACGCTTTTATAGAGAAAAATATACACGCCACCCATCCGCGGTGTCAAGGTCGAAAACGGCTCCGAGCCTACTTCCCGCACCGTTGAATTGACCCGGCCTCCGGCGTAGAGTCTGCCCTCGATGGACGCTTTCTCACTCAAACGCCCGTCTCTGAGAACCTATCTGGAGACCTGCGGACTGGCTCTGGCCCTGGCTTGGGCGCTGCGCGCTCCCTTCGGAACCCTTCCGCCCGGGGGCGCCCCGGTCCTGCTCGAGGACGGCCTGGCGGGCTTCCTGGCGGCCGCCTACGCAGGTGCCCTCGGTGCGGGCGTGCTCGCCGCCGTAAGCCCTCACGGCACGCGGAAAGGCCGCCGCGCCGCCCTGATCGCCGCGGGGGCCCTGGGCATGGGCTGGGGCGGCATCCTTTCCTACGGCGGCATCGTGCCGCTCCTGAGCGAGCCCGAGACTCGGAGCCGGGCCCTGCTCCTGCTGGCGGCCAAGGGCGCCGTGTGGGGCGGACTGGCGGGCGCGGCCGTCGGCATGGGCCTCAGCCCCCTGCGCTACCGCGTACGAGACCTCCTGTGGCTGATCCTTCCGGGGGCCCTGCTCCTGTTCTCCTGCGCCGTGACGCCCGAGCCCGCGGGCTACGACGACCTGGCCAAGACCCTCGCCACGATTCTGGTGCTGGTGCTGGCCTGGCTCTACGCCTTCAAGCGCGACCGGGCGGCCGGATTCTTCGCCTGGACCGGCGCGGCGGGATTCGGACTGAGCGCTCCAATCGCCTTCCTGCTCCTGGGCGACCGGTCGATCCCGGCGGCCGAGGTCCTGTGGGGACTCGGCGGCGGGCTGGCCTGGGGCCTGGCGGCGTACGTGCTCGACGAGGACCTCGCCGTACCCTCGCCTCCCCGGGCGCCGTCGTCCGGGCGCGTGCCGGCGGCGCTGGCGCTCGTCGCACTGGCCGCGGCCCACGCCCAGCGGGCGGCCTCCCTGTCGCTGCCCGCCGCGCCTGTCGTCTTTGCGGCGGGGGCGCTCGTCGTGGCGGTCGCGCTCCTGGGAATCTCGCTCTGGCGCGAAGCCGCCGACGATTCGACCCCTCGTGAGGCCGGCCCCGGAGGAAGCGTGGCGATCCTGGCCCTCGGCGGCGCCGCGATCCACCTGGCGGCGGTCAATTTCCTCTACCCCGAGCCGCCGGCGGCGCTGACGCAAGCCCTGGTCGCGGGGGCGGCGCTGGGGCTGACGGTCCACGCCGGAACCCTCGACCGGCGTGGCCGAACACGAAAAGCCCCTCTTCCGGCGAAGACGGAGCCTTCGAGCGCGGATTCGGGCCCGGCCCTTTCTCCGAAGGACTGAGGACTACCGGTAGGCGATGAGCGTGTGGCCGAGCTTCTGCTCGAGCTGCTGAAGCGCGGTCAGCGCGCTGTCGTCGAGGCGAGCCGGCGCCGGCGAATCCACCTCTTCAAAGGCCAGGACCTTCACGCCCTGCTCCGCTTCGAACTGCCGCAGCGTTTCGAGTTCCGATGGGTCGAGATTCGATAGGATGTACATCGGTCAAACCTCCTGAATCCCGCGTGGCGAACCGTTTCCATTCTAGCACGGCCGGGGAATACTCGAAAACCGTTGCTTCGGCACGAAAAACAAGCCCTCACGAGACCCATTCGACCGGGATCCACTTCCGCACCGAATTGACCAGGTGTATGGACCGGGCGCGCGACACATCTTCCCTGCGCAGCACGGCCTCCCGTACTTCGCCGTCCTTCAACAGGCGCGCCCGGAAGG
>CAYVOE010000408.1:0-296 GCA_964452795.1 uncultured Nitrospiraceae bacterium | reverse complement strand
CCCCGCCAGCAGCCCGCAGCCGACCGCCGGCGTGAGCCGTTGACCGTCGATGTCGAGCACCACGTTGGCCACCGTGCTCTCGGTAATCTCGCCCGCCCGGTTCCACAGCAACACGTCGTCGCAGTCCGGCCGGCTTTCTTTGGCCCGACGGTACACGTCGCGGTGCGTGGTCTTGTGAAAGAGGAACACGTCGCGCTCGTCCACCGGTTCCCGGGCCCACCCCAGGCGCACGGGCGTGGCGGGCCGGGCGGGCTCCGCTTCAATGCGGGGAACGCCGTCGCGTCCGAGGAGCAGGC
>CAYVOE010000407.1:0-4824 GCA_964452795.1 uncultured Nitrospiraceae bacterium | reverse complement strand
GCGTCCGCCAGAGCCCGAAGCAGCTCCTCGAGATAGCCTCCCCAGGAGGTGATCTCCTGAGGCGGGAGTTCGAGCCGAAAGGCCCGTACGCCGCCGTCCATCCCTTCCCGGACCCGGGGGCGGATGCCGTCGATGCTTCCGACGGCACGGAAATTCACCCGCCAGCAGGCGAACAGGTTCGGATGCTCCCGGATCGCTTCGAGCAGGCGACGGTTGCCCCCGTCCATGTCCTTGCGGGCGTCCAGGTGATGGACCAGGGCTCCGCCGATGCGCAGGCGGCTCATCTCGGCCTGAAGTTGGTCGACGGTCGAAAAGCCGAGGTGGGCGGCCCCCTCTACCTCTCCCAAAGCCGCATTGATGTCGAAAAAGAACATGAAGAACTCCGCCTTGGGATGTTGGGACCCGCAACCGTGCGCGATGGTTATAGCGCGAGGCGACGGAGGTTTGCAACGGCGCCCTTCCGCCGGGGGCTCCCGCCCGGGTCCCGGATCCCCCGGGAGCGGGCTGCGGATCGGCCGAATCGACGGGGTCGAGGGGCTCCGTTCGCGCGCCGAAAAAGGGTCCGCAGTTGAAACCACCGGCCGGGGCGTGATACACCCATGCCCCTATCCGCTACAAGCGGAATTGAGGTGCACCTTGAACGTCGTGCTCATCGTCATCGACACCTTGCGGGCGGATCATCTCGGCTGTTACGGGTACAGCCGCGACACGTCCCCTCATATCGACGCCCTGGCTGCGGAAAGCGTCCTGTTCGAGTGGAATATCACCCCTGCCATTCCCACTCACCCGGCCTTCGCAACCCTGTTTACGGGCCAGTACCCCATCACCCACGGTGTCGTTGCCCACGGCGGCCGCGTCGACGTGTCCCGCAGCGCCCCCTGGCTGCCCTCGCTCCTTCAGCGGCAGGGCTACACCACCTGCGCCGTCGACAACCTCGCCGACTGGTCCACGGGGTTTCGCCGGGGGTTCGAGTTCTATATCGATCCTTCCCAGCGGCGCGTCCTCGGACTCAAGGTCTCCAACCGCGACCTCAATGCCCGGGCCCTTCCCTGGCTGCGCCAGCAGGGCGAGGACCCTTTCTTCCTCTTCATCCACTACTGGGACCCTCACACGCCCTACCTTCCGCCGCGGGCCTACCGACGGCTCTTCTACAAGGGCGACCCCTCCTGCCCCGACAAGCATATGCTCGAGCCCATGATGGCCCATCCCCTGGGCCGCATGTGGCGCGAGACCTGGTTCAACATCCTCGGCGACAACATCACCGACGCCGACTACATCGAGGCCCTCTACGACAGCGAGATCCGCTACTGCGACGAAGGGGTGGGGCAGGTCCTCAAGACCCTCGAACAAACGGGATTGGCGGAGAACACCCTCGTGGTGCTCATGGCCGACCACGGCGAGCTGATGTACCGCCACGGCATCTTCTTCGACCACCACGGCCTGTACGACGGCAACCTGCACGTGCCCCTCATCATCCGTCGGCCGGGATGGGAGCCCCGGCGCGTCCCCCATATGACCGCCAGCGTCGACGTCGCCCCCACCGTCCTCGAACTCTGCGACGTCCCCGTGCCCGAAACCCTCGAAGGGACCAGCCTCGTGCCCTGGATGCGCGGCGAAACGGACGAGCCCGTCCGCGAATTCGTCGTGAGCGAAGAATGCACCTGGCAGATGAAGTGGTCCCTCCGGACCGATGCGCACAAGTTCATCCTGGCCCGGGAAGAGGATTTCTACGGGACCCCCATGCGGGAGCTCTACGACCTCCGCAAAGACCCCAACGAGATGCGTAACATCGCGGAGGATGACCCGGCCACCGCCGAACGCCTCGAAGCGCGCCTCGAGGCCTGGATCGCCGAGATGATGGCCCGGAACGGCCTGCTCGAAGACCCCCTCCGCGCCCACGGCATCACCCTGGGCCGGGCCTGGAAGGAAGAGCGCATCGGTAAGCAGTGATGCGCGATTCTTCCAAGTCCTTCGCCCGCGACGGGCGCGCCCCCTACTGGTAGAACCGGATCAGCGCCTGCACGTAGGCCTCCGCGAAGGTCTGACGCCACTCGGGATCGGCCAGGCGTTCGCAGTCCGTGCTGTTGGTGAGGTTGGCCGCTTCCACCAGGATCTTGGTCGGGATCATGTTGTTCTTCAGCACCGCGGGCAGCCATACCTCCGTCGGGCTCCGGCGGATCTGCGACCGGATGGGATCCCCTTCCAGGTGCCGGCGGATCCGGTGGCGCCCCAGCTCGTCGAGGAGCACCTCCGCGAAGTTGCGCGAGAGGGCCTCGTCGCGACGCCGCTCCGACATGGTCGACACCGCCCGGCCGCCCTCCTTCACCTCCTGGTACCGGGCGTAGGTGGGTCCGCTGCAGGTGCCGTCCCGCCGCAACGACGCTCCGGGGATGTAGACCATGGTGCCCCGGAGGCTCGAATTGAACAGGGCGTCGCAGTGGAAACTGGTGAAGACGATCTTGCGCGGATCGATCCCCCGCGCCCGCTCGCGCAGGAAGATGGTGTTGGCCAGGCACCAGCGCAGGTTGGCCGAGACCGTGGCGTCCGTTTCCCCCACCAGACCGTTGCCGTACCGCGGCGTCGTCATCACCTCTTCGTCCGTGTCGTGGACGAACCGCGTGCGCGACGTGGGCTCGAAACCCTGGTCGGGATCGATCATGGTCATGTAGACCTTGGCCCGGGTCCGCGACTCCAGGATCTTCTTTACCCGGCACGCGATGTCGTAATTCAATTCGTCTTCGTACAGCGCGTATTTTTCGGAGACGGCCCCGTGGTCGCGCCCGCCGTGGCCGGGGTCCAGCACCACCACGACCCCCTCGAGGTCCTGACTGCGCACCGGGGCGTCGCGAAGCCGCTTCGCCTCGAGGATGACCTCCTCGTACTCCCGGCGCTCCACGCTGCCCTTGGGACGGAACCGCGCCGACAGCATCTCTTCCGGAATGATCACCTTCTGTCCCGGCTTCATGCCGTGCACGTCTTTGATGTTGCTGCGCTTCTGAACGATCTCGCAGGCCGCCAGCACGTCCTTCGTCACGCTGAAATCGGTGAACCGGACCACCACCGCCGTGTAGAGGGCCTCTCCGGGCTTCAGCCGGTAGACGGCGTACCGCCCTTCCTTGTCCTCGCCGTACTCGAGCTCGTTGCCCAGCACGTCCAGGTCGGCCAGGGCATTGCTGAGGTCCAGCACCGGCTCCACCGGGTCTACCGCCGGCTTCGCCGGGTCCAGCGACAGGGGAGGCGGCCGGCGATCCGGTGTCGGCGCCTTCAACGGATCCCGCAGCAACGCCAGCGGGATCAGCACGCGCTGTCCCACCAGGAGCACCTGCGATTTCATCGAGTTGGCGGCCACGACCCGGGGCACGTTGCCCGCATCCCCGGTCAGCCACTCGCACAACGTGGCCAGGCTCTCGTCGCTCCGCGTGACGATGTGGAGCCAGCCCTTTTCGTCCACCACGTCCTGCGTGAAGATCCCCAGCAGCGCCGCCCGTTGCGTCGAGCCCGACAGGCGGGCGAAAGGAATCGCCACCGCCCGGCGCCCGACGTAGTTCTTGAGATCCTCGGGATCGGCCAGGATGGGGGTGTAGAAGGTTGTGGCGGGGGTCCCCGCCGGGGGGGCGCATTCGAGGAAGAGGTTGCGTCCGTCCCGCAGCACTGCGGTCTGACCGTTCCCTATACGGGCCCGCGAGACACCCGGTTCCGCCGCACGAGCCGTTCCGGCCGCGGCGTAGCCCAGAAAAAGCAGAAACCCCGATACGAAGACAACCTTGCCAACTGCCCTTTGCAACACCGACCCTCCTGGGTGCCAACGCCTGACTACGGCCGCATTTTTCCGCGCCGGCAACGCGGCGGGATCGAAAGCGCGGAAAGGAGCGTTGGGACCGCCCGTCACCTAATGTACACTACATTTGGGAGTTTCTCAAGCGATTCCGGCCCGTTGACCACATTATGTAGTCATAGGAGGGTTCTGTGAGGGCGTTCTTGGGATGTTTCGGGTCGTGTGCGGACGTTTCGGATGTCGCGTTACAGATCTCGCCCCCATTCCGGAGGGATTCTTTGTTCGAAGGAGGTGCCTACGTATCGTGTTGCCTCGACGAAATCCCGCGCCCGTTTTGGTTTCGCCGTCCGTGTTGTGGAAATTCCCCGAAGGGGATACATGGTATAGCCCAGGGTCAGCGAGCGAAGCGAGCGCCACCCTGGGTACCGATGCCACCCACCCCCGATCTTTTCCCCGAAGGGGATACATACACAGCGATACAGGTGGACCGTAGGACGGGGCCATTACGGGCTCGACATCGACCGCACCGGTCGTAAGACGATGAGGGCTGCGCTTGATGGGCTCGTGAGGTACCGCCTACCCGTCATTGCGAGGAGTGGACCCCTGTGGGAGTACAGACAAACGGAGGAACAACCTATGGATGCACCCATGCCTTCGATGTGTACCCACGCATGAGCGACGCGGCAATCTCACATGAGCCTTTGACCTGAACCCAATGGCCTACCATAGATAAAGATTGCCGCGTCGCTCTATCGGGGCGCCCACAGACGGAACGAGCAGAAGTGATGTAAACCCGCCTTTCGTATGGACTTCCACAGAATGCCGCTCCGCGCAATGACGGGAGGGGCATCGCGAGGACCTCGTTATGGGCAGGCCTCGTAGTCATTCGACGGGTGGGGCGGATGTCGATGCCGGAACAGTCCCGTCCAATGGTTAGCCTGTATCGCTACGTATGTATCCCCTTCGGGGAAAAGAAGGGTGGGGGCGGTCCTTGACCCAGGGTGGCGCTCGCTGTCGCTCGCTGACCCTGGGCTAAATCATGTATCCCC
>CAYVOE010000406.1:1239-4829 GCA_964452795.1 uncultured Nitrospiraceae bacterium | reverse complement strand
AGCCGAGCCAGGCCGGAAAGCTGCCCCACGGCGCAGATCACGAGGGAATTGTCGTCCGCTTCCGCCAGCAACCGGCGGTATTCCGCCACGGTGTCGGGCACGGGGGCGCCGTCGCGGCTGCGCGGGAAGGCCTTGGACACGAGCTCGACGTAGTCCGAGCCCGCCCCTTCGATGTACCGGGCCGACCCGCGGTAGTGCGCGTACCGGTCGTCCGTCTCGTAGCCCGGCCAGTCCAACCCTCCGACGGGGATGTCGCCGCGGCCGTAGTAGGTGTTGATGGCGTCGAGGCAATGCGGTCCGAAGGGCGCCGGAGCCGTGTGAAGGGTGGCGACGATGCGGGCCCGGCCTTCATCGGCCAGGGCATGAAGGACCGCCAGGGCGCCCACGTCGTCGCAGTCCGTGTGCATGTCCGTGTCGAAGATGATGGCCACGGGCTCGGTCTCGGCGGCTTCCGGAGCCGCGGCGAAGCCCAGTCGTTGAATCAGCAGGAGCGTCCCGATATAGCAGTGCATGAAGTCCCCATTTCTACGTGTTTCAACAGCAAAGACTTACCCGGCGGCCCTCCAAGCCGCACAGACCCGGATTGTATGCGATCCGGCGCCCTCGGCGCATCTCGGGTCCCCCGAGGCGAGGCCGCCGCACCGGGTTCCTCAGTCCGCGGGTTCCGCCACCAGGATTCGTTCGTCGTGCGACACCGCGACCCGCTCCCCGGGACGCACCACCAGAAAGTCGTCGCTGTCCCACTTCCCCTCGACGAAATCGATGAGCAGCCGCGGGTCGCCCTTCAGGTAGTCGGCCTTCCACCCCAGCCAGTCGGCCGCTTCCTGCGTGAACCGGCGGTAACGGTCCATGTCGCCGAAGCCCAGGTCGACGTAGGCGGCGTTGTTGTAGCTCTTCAGCCAGCCCTGCTCCATGTCCATGAGGTACTCGGCGTTTTCTTCGCCGTACTGGGCGGCGTATTGAGCTCGGAGCACGTCGTGGCGGTCTTTCCCCGGCATCAGGCTCGAGTCGATCCAACCGGGGCTATACCAATACGTGCCGGGATGGGCGTCGAAATACTCGCGGTACCGCGCACGAGACCCCAGCAGGAAGGTGATGCAGTCGTGAGCGCGCATAATGACGAGGGGTGCGTTCCGCGCCACGATGCCGGTCAGGCCGTTGCTGCACAGGCCGTAACCGATGAGGACCGCGTCGTATCCGTCGGGCACGGCGTCGATGGCCTTCTGCAGGTCCGCGCGCAGGATTTCGGGCGTGTTGTGCAGGCCCTGGGGCAGAAACTCGAACGTGAACACGTGCTCGGACAGGGAGGCATAATACGACAGCTCACGCCAGAGCACGTGGCACGAGATGATGTGACACTTCACGGGGGCACCTCTCACGCCGTTATGCGGCCCGCGCCCTGCGAGCCCGACGATACACTGTATGCCCTCGGATGCGCCCGATCAACCGCCGCTGCGCCGCAAAGGACCTACCCGGCCGACTTTCTCACATCGGGTATGTTCGGGTTGAGGTAGTTGGACGTTTCCCGAGAATAAGGCCCGTTCACGTCCTCGAAGACGGGTCGCAGCTCGGCGCGCAGTTCCTCCACGATCTCGGGGTGCTGTGGCGCGAAATTCCATTTCTCGCCGCGGTCGATCTCGAGGTTATAGAGCTCGATCCCGGTCTCGAGGTCCATGTCGCACAGCAGCTTCCACGGCCCCTTCCGCAGCGCCACGGGCGGGCTGATGAACAAGTCGCCGCGGTTCCGGTGCTCCACGGCCCGTTCATATTGCCAGAACAGCGGATGGGCGCGTTCGACCGGGCGCCCTTCAAAGGCGGGCCGGAAATCGCCGCCGTCGAGGGCGAACCCCTCGGGCATGGGTGCGCCCGCGGCCCCGCAGATGGTGGGCAGCAGGTCCAGGAGCGACACGGGCACGTCCGACACCGACCCCGGCTCGGCCACGCCCGGCCAATAAATCACGCCCGGTACCCGGACGCCCCCTTCATAGAGCACGTGCTTGGCCCCTCGGAAGGGTCCTGTCGATCCCCGCGAGTTCTTGCCCCAGGGCAGGAGGGGATGCTCCGGACCGTTGTCGCTCGAGTACACGATCACCGTGTTGTCCATGAGGCCCCGCTCTTCGAGGAAGGCGATGAGGCGGCCGTATTGCTCGTCCATCTGGGTGATGGACCCGAAGTAGGTCTGTTCCGGCGCGGTGCGGTCGCCGTACATCGCCTTGTACCGATCGTCGCATTCCACGTCTTCGTGCGGCGTGAAGGACCACAGATTGAGGTAGAAGGGTTGATCGCCGCAGGACTCGATGAAGCGGATCGCCTCGTCCACGTACAGCGTCGGCGTCCAGTCGGCCAGCTTGCCCGGGACCCGTTCGCCGTTGCGGCTCCAATCGGAGGGGTTCCGGTAGAGCCCTCTCCCCCACTTCCCTTCGGAGCTCTTCTCGAGGATGAGGTAGTGGTCGAAGCCGTAGTCGTGCGGCGTGGGTTCGTCGTCGTACTTGCAGAGGCTCAGGTGCCACTTGCCGATGTGACCGGTCCGATACCCCGCCTTCTGGAGCTGCCGCGGCAGCATGGGCTCCTGAACCGGCACGTGGTGGTACAGGGGGCTGTCGAACTGCCCGTCGTTGCACAGGAACTTCATTCCGTACCGGTTGGGATTGCGACCCGTCATGGCGGCGGCACGGGACGGCGCGCACACGGGCGACGCCGAAGAGAAGTCCGTGAAGCGGCACCCGCGTTTCGCCAGGTCGTCCACGGCCGGGGTCTTCAGCACCGGGTGGCCGTAACAGCCCAGATCGCCCCAGCCCTGGTCGTCGGCGAACAGGAAGATGAAGTTGGGACGCTCCGGGGGTTGGGCGGGGACCGCCTCGGTCCGCTGCGCCAGGGCGGGCACGGCCAGGGCCGTCGCGCCCGCGGATTTCAGAAAGTCCCGTCTCTTCATCGTTCTGCCGCTCCCTTCCCGCTTCGGGGGCCCGCCGAAGCCGACAACCCCGCCTTGTTCGACAATCCAGAACCTCTTTCTATCGCGACGGACGGGTTCATGTCAACCACGGACTGAAAAATCGAGATCGTTGCTGCGGATCTTGATGAATCCCGATGTAATGGAACGGCGCCGTTGAATCGAACCGGGGTCCTGCGCTATCCTGCCGGGTATGTTTTTCGGCGCGCGTATAGCTATGGGAGGCCGGTGTGCAGGCGCGGATTTTCGCGTCTGCCGCACGTACGTTCGCGCCTGAACCCCGCCGATTTCTTTCCCCGTTGGCTTGCGTGTGGCGTAGTGTATACGGCCGGCTTTTCGCAGCGTCCGGCCCTGGAGAACTTCCATGACCCTGATCGAGGAACTGTCCTGGCGAGGCCTGGTGGCCCAGACCACCCACGCCGAAATCGGCGACTGGCTGGAACGCGGGCCGCAGACCCTGTATTGCGGATTTGACCCCACCGCGGACAGCCTCCACATCGGCAGCCTCCTCCCCATCATCGGCCTGATGCACTTCCAGCGGCGCGGACACCGGCCCATCGCCCTCGTCGGCGGCGGCACGGGACTCATCGGCGACCCCAGCGGGAAGACCCAGGAACGGTCGCTGCAGACCACGGAGCAG
>CAYVOE010000406.1:0-1229 GCA_964452795.1 uncultured Nitrospiraceae bacterium | reverse complement strand
GTCGGCTGACGCCCAGGTTCAGGTCGTTCGGTAAATTGGTGGGCTGCGGGGAGCAATTGTCCCGGTTCCTCGACTTCGGCGAAGGCGGGGCGCGCCTGCTCAACAACGGGGACTGGCTCGGCCAACTGGGACTCCTGGAATTCCTGCGCGACGTCGGGAAGCATTTCTCGGTCAACGTCATGCTTTCGAAGGAGGCCGTGCGGCATCGCCTCGAAGACCGCGAACACGGCATCTCGTACACCGAATTCTCGTACCAGTTGCTCCAGGCCTACGACTTTCTCCATCTCCACGATCACTTCGATTGCCGTCTCCAGATCGGCGGCAGCGACCAGTGGGGCAACATCGTGGCCGGCATGGACCTCACCCGCCGCCTCCGCGGCACCGAGACCTACGGCCTCACCCTGCCGCTCGTGACCAAGGCCGACGGGTCGAAGTTCGGCAAGACCGAGTCCGGAAACGTGTGGCTCGACCCGGCCCGCACCACGCCCTACAAGTTCTACCAGTTCTGGATCAACCAGACCGACGACGACACGCCGCGGTTCCTGCGGTTCTTCACCTTCCTGCCTCGGGAGGAGATCGACGCGTTGGAAGCGGATATGCGTGCCGCCCCGGAAAAGCGCAACGCCCAGCGGCGCCTGGCGGAAGAAGTCACGCGGATGGTCCATGGCGAAGAGGCGTTGCAGAACGCCGTGCGGGCGTCCCAGGCCATGTTCGGCGGCGAGCTGACGGGACTCGACGACGCCACCCTCGAGGACGTGTTCAGCGAGGTGCCCTCGTGCGAGCTGCCGCGCAGCGTCTTGTCGGGCGACAAGCTCCTGGTGGACACCCTGGTGGAGTGCGGCGTCTTCGCCAGCAAAGGCGAGGCCAAGCGCATGATCGCCAACGGCGGGCTCTACCTGAACAACCGGCGCATCGACGCCGACGACACCCGCCTGACGGAGCAGGCCCTCATCACGTCCCACATCGCCGTCGTGCGCAAAGGCAAGCGGAACTACCACCTCCTGCGCTTCGCCTGACCCAGGCCCGCCGGCGCGTCAGGACGCGAAGGGGATGCAGATGCAGCGCTTCAGGCTGGCAATGGACAGCGGCCGTTCCGGCATCTACATCCGCCCACCCGTCGCAGGACTACGAGGACTGCGCTCAACACGGCTGTGAGCCTGCCCCCCCCCCCCGGCGCAGGGCTGCGAGGACTGCGCTCGATGGGTTCATGAGGTACCGCCTACCCGTCA
>CAYVOE010000405.1:0-4843 GCA_964452795.1 uncultured Nitrospiraceae bacterium | reverse complement strand
GGAAAATGGCGTCTTCGCCGCCCACAACGGTCAAAACCCGCTGTGGCTGTCGCCGATCTACGGGTTCGATCAGGACCTGTTGCCCCATCTCGACGTGTACGTTTCCGAGATCTTCTCGAACCTGCACATGTCCGACCTGACCATGCGGTGGCACCAGGCCATCGGCAAGCCGTCGTGCGAGCTGCTCACCTCGACGCCTCCGGGCTATGCCCATACCTCCGTCCATCCCGCCACCTGGAAGGTCAGCGCCGCCAGCGCCAAGGCCAACGGGTGCGACATCCTCGGACCCTGCGGCGTCGGCGCTTATCCCGACACCACCAGTTCGCCGCGCCTGCTCGAGAACGTCCGCGAAGGACTCGAGTTCTTCATGGAGGATGCCGACCTGCACGAGGGCGCCGTCCCGGCGGCCCGTGTGGCGATGGTCTTCTCCTGGGCCACCCGGAAATACTTCCGCGAAGGCCGGATGGACTGGTCCCAGGAACTCGACGGCTGGTCCCGGGTGCTCATCGAAGAGCACATCCCCTACGAGATCGTCGTGGCCGAGTACACGAAGTCCGCGGAGGATCTTGCCCGGTTCGACCTCGTCATCCTGCCCAACATCGCCCACGTCAGCGACGACTTCTGCGCCGTCCTCGAGGCCTATGTCCGCGCCGGCGGCCGCGTCCTCGCCACGGGCGAAACGTCGCTGGGCGACGAACGCGGATTCCCCCGGGACGACTTCGCCCTGGGCGGGCTGTTCGGCATCAGCCGGCAAGGCGCCGTCGAGGGTCCCTTCGCCATGGAATCGCCGGATGAACCCGAGCCCGTGACCGGCGTGTTCCAGCAGGTGAAGGCGACGGGCGAGGCGATCGCGCGGCACATCGCGTCCGATCCCGCCGGACCGGTCTCGGGCCAGACCGATCCCCTTCCTCTGGAGCCCACCGAGTGGCCGCTGGCCGTGCTCAATCGGACGGGCGAAGGGCAGACGCTCTACGTGGCCTTCGGACTCGGGCGCTACTACGCCCACCACGGGATCGTCTACGCCCGCGACCGCATGGCGCAATACCTCGATCGGCTGATGCCGGAGCGGCAGATCGCGGTGAAGGCGCCGAGATGCCTCGAGGTGACCGTGTGGCGGCAGGAGTCGCCGGAGCGGACCATCGTGCATCTGGCCAACCGGACCCACCTGGCCCACGACCTGCCGCGCATCCACGAGATCCCGCCCCTGCACGGCGTGGAACTCGAGTTCACGAGCCCCTACCCGTCGACGAAGGTGAGCTGCCGCGGGGCCCAGACCGAGACGAACATCGACGGCAGCCGGGTTCGGGTCCGCATCGACGTGCTCGACATCTACGCCGCCCTGGTGGTGGAGCCGGCATAACAGGAACGCTTTTTCGGGAAGGGGGCGGACACAAAGCCCGCCCTCTTCTTATTGAGGTAAAGAGACTCGTTGCTTCCACCGGGTAGGCCGATGGTCCCGCCACTTCGCCTTACTCAATCCCTCGGATGGGCTCTTTCTTGAGCTTTTCGTAGCGTTGGCTGGCCTCGGGCGGGGCCTGTTCCCATTCCCAATCGCCGGGCTCGAGGAGCAGCGTCAAATCATCGGTGTCTTCATCGATGCGGCCCATCAAACCGTTCTGATTGAGGGGGTCGAGGCTGTAGTTCTTCGGCGACACGCGGTACCCGGGCACCCGGCAATGGATCTCGTACTCCTCGGACGGCAGGCTCTCCGTTTCGATGCGCCCGTCCTCTCCGACCTCGACTTCGCGCCAGTCCCACGCCACTTCCCGAGAGATCATGACACGGGTACCCGCGGGTACCGGCTTGCCGTCGGATAGCACCACGCGTCCGGATAACCGATGACCCGGCTGGGTCTCGAGGGTGCCGACGTCGACCGTGCCGTCGTCAGGACCCGTGCGGAGCCGTTGAACCGGCACGACGTGAGAGACGACCGGATCGACGATCTGGCTGTAAACGACGACGGACTCGTTGGCCGGGACGTTCGTAAAGGCGAAGCGCCCTTCTTCATCCGTGCCGATCTCGATTTCGCCCAGGAAGGTTTCGGAGTTGCGGTCGGTCTGGACGATTCCCATGAGCAGGCCCGGCACCGGCTTGCCGTTGTGCACGACCTTTCCCATCACGGTGGCGCCGCGGCTGAGCGTCAACTCGTGCACCTTGTCCTCGGCCGCCAGTCGGAGAAACTTCTTCGGTGCATGGCCTCGCGCGTCGATCTGGAGGCTCAGCATGAGATTCGGCTCGGCGCAGGTGATCATGAATTCGCCGGCTTCGTTCGTTGCCGCGAGCGCGTCGACGCCCCCCAGTCGCCCGTAGGTCGTGCTGTTCTGGGAATGGCGCGCATAGGGCTCGACCCGAGCCCCCGGCACCGGTTTGCCCTGCGGGTCGAGGACGCGTCCCCGCAATACGTGGCCGGGTTTCAGCCGTTCCGGGTCGAGGGCCACCAGCTTGGCTTCGACCGGCCCATTCCCGGGGTCGACGTCGTCAATGAAGAGTGGTTCGTAGCCCTCGGCAACGACCAGCACGCGGAACAGCAGCGACGGATCGAGGCGGGACAGCGAAAACCCGCCCTTCGCATCCGTGGCGGACCGCTTGGCGCAGTCCAGGTAGCACGACGGGCATACCAGGGCCGGGCCCGTCCGCGGCTTCGCCGTATAGATGCATACGACGGCGCCTGGAAGGGGCTTCTCCGCCTCGTCGAAGATCGTTCCCGTCAGATCCGGCCGGTCCGCAGCCCCCGCGGGCCACGACACCGCCACCAACAGCACCGCTCCCAGGGTACGCATAGCCGACACCTCCCTTCTCACGGGAATCCCGTGGGTTCGACGCTCATTGTATTCCGTACCGAAGGCGGATGGGAACGCTGTTGTTCGATTTGCCCCGGCTCCTTGCTTCTCGGCGCCCGAGGGAGCAAAATGGATCCGCGTCATGGGTTGCGGTTCCGGCAGCCCGGGCTGCGCCTTCTAAAACCTCGTCCGGAGAGAGAGGTGCCGGCATGTTGACCGACGAGCAACTTCGGTTCTACGACGAAAACGGCTACCTGCGCCTCGGCAGGATCCTGAGCGAGGACGAATTGCGGGCGCTCCAACGGCGGATCGACGACATCATGCTCGGTCGCGTGGTGTACGAGGGCATGTTCTTTCAGCTCGATTCCGAGACCGGCCGATACGGCGACCTTGCCGGCGGCGGCTACGCGGGGCCCACCCTCAACTACCGCAAGATTCAGGATCTCGAGCGGGATCCCCTGTTTCTGGCCTTCATGCAGGCGCCCTTGTTCCGCGAAATCACCCGCCGCCTCGTCGGCGAGAACGTCAGTTGCTTCCGCGCCATGTTCATGAACAAGCCCGCCCACCGTGGCACGGTCCTGCCCTATCACCAGGACGGCGGCTCGCAGTGGGGGCTCGACCGCGAGAGGTTCGTAACGGTGTGGACCGCCCTCGACCCGGCTACCCGGGCCAACGGCTGCGTACAGATCGTCCCCGGCAGCCACAAGCTGGGTCTGCTCTCCGAGCGCGGCCACACCATCACGCCCGAGCAGGAGGCGGAGCACGCCAAAGAGGAGGACAGCCTGTTTCTCGAGGCGGAACCCGGCGAGAGCATCCTGCTGCACAACTACGTGCTTCATCGGTCCGGCATCAACCCGAGCGGTCAGTCTCGGCGCGCCTTTAGCGTGGTCTACATGGACGCCGCGACCCGCCGGGTGGAAGACGGCTCGACGTTTCCCGTGATCTTCGGCGAGGGCGCCCTCGTTCCCGCGTGAGTCGGGGAAGGGACGGGCATTCAGGCTGTGTTAAGAGGTTAATGGAACAGGCGCGATAAGCAACGTTCCGGGCCAACGACGATTTCGCAAGGAGATGGACCATGCTGTCCCGCGACCAGATCGAGTTCTTCGAAGAAAACGGCTTCCTCCGCATTCCCGAGATGTTCACCCCCGCCGAGATGGACGAGCTCGAAGAGCACCTTGACCTTATCATGGATCAATGGGCCGTCACCGAGATGGGTTGGACCGGACCCTGGCGGCAGGTGTACATGGACGCCGAGACCGAGAAGAAATCGAAGCTCACCGCCATACACGACCTTCAGTTCTACTCCGAGGCCTGGCTGCGCGCCGTAAGCAAGCCCGAGCTCGCCGAGGCCGTGTCGCTCCTCATCCCCAGTCCCAACGTGGAGCTTCACCACACCACGCTCCACGCCAAGCCGCCTCAAACGGGTCACCCCTTCCCCATGCACCAGGACAGCCCCTTCTACCAGCACACCGACGGGCGGTATGTCGACGTCCTCGTTCACCTCGACGACACCTCGCACGAGAACGGCGAGATACGGTTCCTTGCGGGGTCCCACAAACTCGGCCACCTCGAGCACGTGACCCAGACGCCCGAGGGACCCTGCACGCCGCACCTGCCCACGGATCAATATTCGTTGGCCGACACCACCCCCGTGCCGGCCCGCCGCGGCGACGTCGTGTGCTTCAACATCTACACCATCCACGGCAGCCACATTAACCAGACCGACAGGGTGCGCCGCATGGTCCGGGTCGGCTACCGCGACCCGCAGAACCAGCAGATCGCCGGCCAGAGCGTGGGCCGTCCCGGCATCATGGTCCGGGGCATGCGCATCCGCACCACTGAGGCCGCGCCGTTGACCAACGAGGTGTGACCGCCGCCTGCCGCCGTCGCGACGGGCGTCCCGAGCGGAGCACGGGAAGGGGAGAACTCCGCTTGATGGGTTCATGTGGGATGCCCCCCGTCGTAGGACTACGAGGACTGCGCTCGACGGGGTCCTTGCAATGACAAGACCCGTCATTGCGAGCGGGGTACCTCCGTTCCGGAGGGGGATGGAAAAAGAAACG
>CAYVOE010000404.1:0-4864 GCA_964452795.1 uncultured Nitrospiraceae bacterium | reverse complement strand
CGGGGATCTTCCTGGCCACCACCATGGCTTTCACCGGGGGACTCCAGGGCGCCGGCGACACCAAGAGCCCCATGCTCATCGCCTTCGCCAGCCAGATCTTCGTGCTCCTGGGATTTTGCGCAATTATGGACGCTTTGGGACGACTTACGGCAGAGGCGCTCTGGTTTGCCATCCTCTTGAGCCACTCCTCTCGGTTCGTTCTCACCTATTGGGCGTTCCAGCGGGGGAAGTGGGCCAATATCCGGATAGAAATTGACCGCTAGTCGGCAATCGCGCTATCCTTGCCTTAGACGACATTTGTGAGAAACATGCGCGAACCCCTCACGTGGCACAACTGTTCCTACCCGGCAATCGCCGCATATTCCGGCTGGAATGCCCAGTATTTCTAGTTTCCCGGGGAGAAATGCCTCTTAGCGGCGCGGAAAAGCCGACATTTTTCCGTCAGATCGACGGGACGTTGTCGGCCGCGGCGCCGCCGTCAGGGGTCGTCTCAATGCACAGTTAAACCAGAGAAAAGTCCGTTTAGCTGCGCAAACCGGGGATGAGGGGTTCGCAGCGCATTCGGAACAATCGGCCGTGATGTTCTGGCACGCAAGTTGCAACAACCCCTATGCATGTCGCGACTTCGAAGCATCAAATGGGGGCATCCGGCTCTGCGTTGTTCTCACGACAGAGACGGCAGGGAGAGCATAGCGTTATGAGGTGTGTGCGGGTCCTGTCGCTGGTGGCGTGCCTTACGGCCGGCGGCGCTTTTTCGGCATGGGGGCTAAGCGCGGTGGCCGAGGTCAACGAGTCGTCCTGGTACAAGGGCAGCAAGGCGACCCGGTTCGGCGGCGCCGAGCTGACGCGGTACTACGCGCCGCTGCCCGTGTTCTTCGAGGGCTGGAAATCGGAGCCCCGTTCGGAGATCGTGGACTACGTCTGGGACTTCGGCGACGGGTCGCCCCTGTTCCGCGGATTCAACGCCGCCCACGTCTACGAGGAGCCCGGCCAGTATACGGCCACGCTGACGGTGACGGACGAGGCGGGCCGCACGGCTTCCGCGTCCGTCTCGATCGAGGCGCTGGCCCGAGACGGGAAAACCTACTACGTGGACTCGGAGATCGGCAACGACTCGAATCCGGGCACGGATCCGGAAAAGCCCTGGCGCACGGCCACCAAGGCCTTCCTGGGCATTCACCACACGTGGTACGGTCCCGGCGACTCGGTCCTGTTCAAGCGCGGCCAGACCTTCGACCTGGAGGCGGGGAAGGTGAATCCGGGCGGATGGAGGACCGGATACGGCTACCGCCTGGGCGCCTACGGAGAAGGGGAAAAACCCCTCATTCGGCACGTGGGCACCAACACCCAGCCCCTGGTGAAGTTCCCCAACCCGGGCGCGGTCCACATCACCTTCATGGACCTTCAGTTCGACGGCACGTCGCCGGAGGGCGCGGTCAGCGACATTTTCAACATCACCAACGACAGCACCAACCTGCTGTTTCTGCGGTGCGACCTGCGGAACGGGTATCAGTCCATCACGCTCAACGGCAAGGGCCCCAACTACACGGTCACCAACTCGTTCATCGTGGGGTGCACCTTCTATAACTCGAAGAACCTCCACCTGTTCGGCAAGGCCCACCGGTACGCCCTGCTGGACAACCACATCGACTACGCCGACAACCACCTGGCCTATCTGTCGTACCTCGACAAGGCGATCATCAGCGGGAACGTGTTCACCCGGCCGCCCCACGGCCGGACGGCGCTGCGGGTCAGCGGCTCGGAAGGCTATACCTACAAGACGAACAACGTCCATGTGGTCAACAACATCTTTCGGGGCTGGGTGGATCCGTTGACGGGTGGCACCCACACGGGCGGCGGCACCCGGTACACGGCCGTGCTCGTCGAATTTGGTCCGAACACCACTACCGATCAGGGCATGGAATACGCCATTTTCGAAGACAACCGGGTGGAGGACGGCGAAACGCTGATAAAGTTCGGCAATTGGGAGCACGTCATCGTGCGCCGCAACATTTTCCGGACCGCCTCGGGCTATGGGGGCGCCGCACGGCTTCATCTGGGCCATCCGTTCGAACGCCGGCCCCTCAAAGACATCCGCATCGTGGACAACGACATCATCTCGAACGAAAAGCGTCCGGGGAAATCGGGCGTATTCTCGCTGTTCCGTTACGGCGGCCCCATATACAACGGCACCAACCGGCACCAGGAAATCTACTTCGAGAACAACCGCGTCGTGATGGACGGGGGAGCGACGCGGCTCATCTATCTCACGAACCAGCCCGGCCAGCTCGAGGAACTCCACAGCAACCGGAACGTGGTGTTTGCAACGAGCGCAAGCGAGATCTTCCAGATCGGCGGCACCTGGAACACCGCCGGGGATCTCCTCGATCTGGCGGGATGGCGCGAGCTCAGCGGCAACGACCGGAACACGCTGTGGCTCACGTCGAGCGAAGTGCCGCTTCCGGGCCTTGCGTCGGCGCCGGACGTCGCCACCGAACTCCCCATCCCGGTATCCTACGTGGGCGCCTCGTCCGACACCGGACAGGACCTCAAGTCGGTGCGGTTGTGGGTCCGCCGCGGCGAGGGCCCCTGGGTCGACACGGGCCTGACCTCCGCGGGCACCGAAGGCGTCTTCTACTACGACGGGGCAACAGGAAGCGGGGTCTACCACTTCAGCCTGCAGGCGGAAGACAGCGCCGGAACCCTTTCACCGCCTCCCGCCGGTTACGGCCACGCGACGACGCGGTTTTCGGCGACCACCCCCATCGACGAGATGTCGCCCCTCCCCGCGAAGATTTCCGTGGCGGCCGTGGCGGCGTCGAGCCCGTTGACCGTCACGTACGAGGACGCCGACGACGAGGTCGGCGGCAGCGGCCTCAAGGCGGTTTACCTCTGGGTGAGGAAGGACGGCGGCGACTGGAAGGACTCGGGCCTTTCCCGGACCACGCCCTCCGGCACGTTCTCGTTTCCGGCTTCCGGAGACGGCGTGTACGAGTTTGCCACGCGCGTGGAGGACCGGGCGGGCAACCTGTCGCCCGTCCCTGCCGGGGCCGGCGCGGCCTCGGCGCGCCTCGACACGGTGCCGCCCAAGGCGGGCGCGCTCAACGCTCCCAGCCTCACCCGGACCGCGCCGATCGAGATCTCCTTCAACGGCGCTTCCGACGTTGGCAGCGGCCTCGAGACGGTCGAGCTTTGGGTGAGGAAAGAGGCCGGACCGTGGGCGGCGTCGGGGCAGTCCTCGGCCGCGGGCTCGGGCACTTTCCGCTACGAGCCGGCCGAGTCCGGACATTATGCCTTCGCCCTCGTGGCGCGGGACCGGGCCGGATGGGCCTCGGGCGCCCCCTCGGGCGACGGGCTGACCACCACGCTCTACGACGTTACGCCGCCCACGGTCGGGACGGTTTCCACGCCGGATTTCACCGGCGGCCACACCATCGTGGTGAACTATTCCGGAGCCCAGGACGCCCACAGCGGCCTCAGGGCCGTTCACCTGTGGGCCCGGAAGGGCGAAAGCGGGTCCTGGACCCGGACCGGGCTCTCGTCGACGGCCCCGACCGGCAAGTTCTCCTACATCCACATTCCCGACAACGACGTGTACTATTTCGCCACGCAGGCGGAGGATCTGGCGGGCAACCTGTCGGCGCCGCCCAGCGGCGACGGAGCCGCTCAGACCAGGTACGTGCGGACCCTGACGGCGGGGATCGCGTCGGCGCCCGCCTACGCCAGCGAGGCGCCCATCGTGGTGGAGTACGACGGCGCCTCCGACAGCGCCGACGGCCTGAAGTTCGTGCGCCTCTGGTACAAGAAGGGCGAGGACGGGACCTGGATCGACACGGGCATGACCGCCGCCGCCGCTTCGGGCTCCTTCGAGTTCCACGACGTCGCCGCCGACGACCGATACTACTTCGCGGTTCAGGCCGAAGACATGGACGGAAATCAGACTCCCGCCCCGGTAGGCAACGGCCACACGGTCACCGTATTCGATTCCACCGCACCCGATCCGGGACGCCTCGAATCCATTCACGCGACGAACAAGCAGCCCATCACCGTGAAGTACGCGGGCGTCACGGACACTCTCAGCGGAATACGGTCCGTCGCCCTGTGGCTGAAGGAAGGGCGCGACGGCGCCTGGGTCGACACGGGGCTCCGCGCCACCGACGCCCCCGACGGGGTCTTCCAGGTCGAGAACCTGGCGCGCGACGGTCGGTACTTCTTCTTTCTCCAGGCGGAAGATCGAGCCGGCGTGAAGTCCGCCGAACCCACCGACGACACCGTATTCGTGAAGTAGAGGCTCGTCGACGGGGCCGGGGAGAGGGGCCGCGCTTTTTGGGGGGATGATGCGAAGAGGGACCGGGGGAGACCCCGGCCCCTCGCGTGTCTAAGGTCAATCGGCTACCGCGACTGGAGCTTTTGGGCGGTGGCGATGGACCCGATGTACTTGTCGGTGCCGATCTGGTAGCTGTAGATGGGGTTCTTGTTGCCCGTCTGCCGCTCGCGGCGCTTGATCCAGGCGTGCATGCGCTCCCGAAGCAGCTCGACGATTTTCGGCTCCTTGTCGGCGAGATTCACCGATTCCTCGGGATCTTCCACAAGGTTGTAGAGCTCCACGGGCGGCTTGTTGTGGAAGTCCGGCTCGAGGGCGTCCCAGAACTTCCACACGGGGGTGCGCCAGCCGTGCTTGCGCTGCCAGGTGCACTCCGTGATGTAGAACTCGGACCGGTGCGTGCCCTCTTCGTCGATGAAGAAGGGCACCTGGGACTTGCCGTCGAACTTGACGCCCCGGGCGAACTTCTTGAGGCCGCACAGGTCGACGACGGTGGGGATGAGGTCCTCGTGGAGCGTGTAGGAGCTGCTCCGCACCCCC
>CAYVOE010000403.1:0-4868 GCA_964452795.1 uncultured Nitrospiraceae bacterium | reverse complement strand
CTCGCTGACCCTGGGCTAACCTATGTATCCCCTTCGGGGAATTTTCCCCGGCGGAGGGCCATCCCGCGACGGTCGAGTGGGACGGGATAACGCGCAAGAGCCGCCGCTATCCCAGGGCGACGTCGAGGAACATCATGACGGCGAACCCGGCCATGACGCCCAGGGTGGGGATGTCGGTGTCGCCGCGGCGCTGGGCTTCGGGAATCAGTTCCTCGGCTACAACGAAGATCATGGCGCCCGCGGCGAAGGCCAGTGCGTAAGGCAGCACGGGCTGCATCGCCATCACCGCGGCCGCGCCGATGACGCCCGCCACGGGCTCGACCATCCCCGAGGCCTGGCCCATGAGGAAGCTCTTGGACCGCGACAACCCTTCCCGGCGCAACGGCATGGCCACGGCCGTACCTTCCGGCAGATTCTGAAGCCCGATGCCCAGGGCCAGTGCCACCGCCCCCGCCACGGTCGCCCCCGGTATGGCCGACGCCGCCGCGCCGAAGGCCACGCCCACCGCCAGGCCTTCGGGCACGTTGTGCAGCGTGATGGCCACCATCAGCAGCGTGCTCCGCCGCCAGGACGTCTTGATGCCCTCGGGCTCGCTCCCGGCCAGGCGTCCGTGCAGGTGGGGCAGGATCTTGTCGGCCACCCACAGGAAGCCGCCGCCCAGGAGAAAGCCGATCAACGCGGGCCGCCAGCCCGGCTGACCCATCTGCTCGCTCATCTCGATGGCGGGCGCCAGCAGGGACCAGAAGCTGGCGGCGATCATGACGCCTGCCGCCATGCCGAGCAGGCCGTCCAGGAACCTCGGGTCGGGGCGGCGCGCGAAGAAAACGGGCACCGCTCCCAGCGCCGTCAGGAACCAGGTGAACAAGGTCGCCAGCAAGGCCTGCACGACCGGATGCAGCTCGACAAACCATTCCATCGGCGCGGTTCCAGATGCTCTCGTTGTAACCGAGATTCCCCAACAATCTCCGGAGCGTCCCCGTCGGCCTGCGCAGGCCCGTTGCTTCCGAAGTCCCCCTATTGCGCGCGGAAAAGGCACACAAAGGCTACACTATGGTATCGGCGGATCCGTATTGAAAGCAAACCTCGTTGCGCGCGCCCGAGGCGGCACGGTAGGATGGGGCTCGTAGGGTAGACCGGCCGACGCCGCCGCGGATGAGGGGAGAGGAAAACCATGTTGAGAGCCATCGCCTGCGCAGGCATGCTGATCGTCGCTTGCACGTCATGCTCGACCTATCGAGACCCTTCCACCGATTATCGTCCGGTGGAACTGCCCCAGGCGCCCCGCGGCAACTTCACCCTCTACGTCAGCAACCAGAGCTACGCCGCACCTCTCGTCGATATTCTGGTCTACCTCGATGGAAAGCGCGCGGTGGCACAGGGTTTCGACGTCGGTGAAGGCCAGAGCTGGATGGAATTCCGATTCGACCTGGAGCCGGGCGAGCATCAACTGCGGGCCGAATCGGTGGCGGGCCAGGCGGAGTTCGTAAACATCTTCCCGCTCGAGGGCCGGAAATGGGCGGCCCTCGCATACCAGTACCACCCCGAGTCCCGTTCCGACGGCGAACCCGTCCCCCGAGGCTTTACGTTCGAGCTGCGGGACGAACCCTGGGAAACCGTCGGCGAGTAGTCCTCGCATGCTCAGGTGTGAATCGCGTTCGGCGTCGTCGATTCCAGGTCCAGGAGGCGGCGGGCATTGCCTTCCAGCAGGGCGTATTCCGTCTCCGACGGAAGGTCCAGGGCGCGGATGCGGGCGAGCAGCTCCGCCGGATCGGCCCACGGCGAATCGGTGCCGAAAAGGAGATACTCCCGGGGATGGGCCTCGATAAACGCCCGCAGCTCGTCTGAAGACAAGTAGGGCGCCGCGAAGGAGATGTCGGTGTAGATGGGCCGACCCAGAAAGCGACGGCGCACTTCGTCCCAGTCGTCCCACGCGCCCAGATGGCTCGCCACGAACAGGAGCCCCGGAAGCCGTTCCGCCACCCGGACGATCCGAACCGGATCGGCGATGCGGACCCGGGGAAAAGCCATGTCGAATCCCGTATGCATCAGCAGGATCAGCCCCGATTCCCGCACCGTCTCGTATATCGGGAACATCCGGGGTTCGTCGATCGCGAAGTCCTGGTAGTACGGGTGCATCTTGAGCCCCCGGAACCCCGATTCCGCCAGCTCCCGCACCCGCGATACCGCTTCCGGGTCCGCCGGATGTATCGACGGGAACGGGACGATGCGCTCCGACGCGATGGATCGAGACCAGTCGGCGATGGACCGAAACTGGCCGGGTTTGGTGGCGATGGACGCCACCACCGACGCCTCCACGCCCGCCGCGTCCATGGAGCGCAGCAGATCCGACACGGTCCCGTTCAACCGCGCCTTGATGTTCCCCGTCTGTTCGAGGTGCCGCACGGCGCGCCCCGCCAACGCATCGGGAAAGGCGTGGGTATGGAAATCGATGGCCCCCATGGCCCTAGTATACTCCACGAATCGGGCCAATTCTCGCCGTCCGGACGGACCGCTTGATGTTTAAAAGAAACGCGTGCTACGCTTGAACGAAAAACCGCGCCCAGGGACCGTTCCGTCCCGCAACCAGGATTTCCGCGCCGCCCGCGGCGGCGAACGCAACCGAGGAGGCCAAACCCACGATGAAGACGGTGAAGGCGGGAGGACATCGGCTCTTCGAGCACGACGCGGAGACCGCACAAACGGTGTCGGAGATGCTGCGAGAACTCGAGCGGGACGGCCTCGATGCGGTACGCCGGTACAGCCGAAAGTTCGACGACTGGGATCCCGAAAGCTTTGAAATGACCCCGTCCCAGATCGACGAGGCCATCGCGTCCCTGCCGGAACAGGCGATCCGCGACACCGAGTACTGCCAGAAGAACGTCCGGGACTTCGCCAAGGCACAGCTCGAAACGCTCCTGCCTCTCGAGGTCGAG
Source organism: uncultured Nitrospiraceae bacterium (assembly GCA_964452795.1). Lineage (GTDB taxonomy): Bacteria > Hydrogenedentota > Hydrogenedentia > Hydrogenedentales > SLHB01 > CAYVOE01. The sequence goes on along the minus strand of CAYVOE010000403.1, from coordinate 1,935 downwards.
ATCCGGCCCGGCGTCGTGCTCGGTCACAAGCACATCCCCGTCAACCGCGTCGGCAGCTACATCCCCGGCGGCCGCTATCCCATGTTCGGCTCGGCCCAGATGAGCATCATCCCGGCGAAGGTGGCGGGTGTACGGTCCGTGGTGGCCTGCACCCCCCCGGTGAAGGGCCAGGGCTATTATCCTTCGACCATCCACGCCATGAAGGCCGCCGGCGCCGACCGTATCTTCATCCTGGGCGGCGTGCCGGCTTTGGCGCTGATGGCCTTCGGCCTGGGCGACGTGGAGCCCGTGGACGTCTTGTGCGGAGCGGGCAACCGATTCGTGGCGGAAGCGAAACGTCAGCTCTTTGGGCGCTGCGGCATCGACCTGCTGGCGGGTCCCACGGAGATCCTGGTCATCGCCGACGACTCGGCCGACCCGGCCCTTGTGGCCTGCGACCTCCTGGGGCAGGCGGAACACGATCCCAACAGCGGCATCTGCCTGATCTGTCTCAGCGAAGATTTCGCCCGGAAGGCCATCGCCGAAGTCGAACGGCAGCTTGCGGTATTGCCCACGCGCGACGTGGCGTCTCTGTCGTGGCGCGACAACGGCATCGTCTACGCCGCCGACGACCGCGACGAGGCCATTCGCCTGAGCGACGACTACGCGCCGGAGCATCTCGAGCTGCATGTGGAAGACCCGGACTACTACTTCGACCGGCTCACCAACTACGGCTCCCTATTCATCGGCGAAGAAACGACGGTGGCCTACGGCGACAAGACCATCGGCACCAATCACATTCTGCCCACCAGCCGGGCCGCCCGCTACACCGGCGGCCTCTGGGTCGGCAAGTTCCTCAAGACCTGCACCTATCAGCGCATGACCCCCGAGGCCAGCATCGAGGTCGGAAAAGTGACCGAGCGTCAGTGTGAGCGCGAGCACATGCTGGCCCACGCCATCACCGCCCGGGTCCGCGTCGATCGATACGGCGCCGCTCGGGAGACCCGGCCCGGCTCCGGGACGTGACGCGCGGTTAGCGAATTGGAGCGAGCGAGAGGATGAACGCGAAGCTCACAGGCCGGCCGGCTGCGGCAAGCGGCCCGGTCGGCCGCCAACCCGCCCTACGCCTGAATCCGCTCCGCCTGATACGGAGCCAGGCGAGGGTCCTCGACCAGGATCGGTTGTGGGATCTCGTCCTCGTCGACGGGCTCGACGCCCCACATGCGCTCGAGAACCCGGACGGTCTGCCGTCCGATAGCCTCGTTCGTAGGCTCCATGAACGAGATGGGCATGTCCTGCCAGGGCAGGTGCAAGGGAAGGCTCGTCCGGGCGAAATGGATGTGGACGTAGTCCTGCGGGCATCGCCGCTTCCCCGACTTGTGAAGGTCGAAGAGCGCGTCCAGCGTGTCCGGGTACATCGAGTAGACGGCGTCGAAATCGCGGTGCCGGTCCAGGAACTCGCGGGTGACCTTCATGAGGTCGATGGAGTAGAAGCGGTTGGTATGCCCGATCCGCACCGTCAGCAGCCGGTCATCCGGGAACTCGAGCCCCCGCTTCTCGAGGGCCGTCCGGATGCCTTCCACATGACCGGCGGTGTAGGTATCGTCTCGACACCCCACGAACGCCACCAGGCGGGTCCGACCGTAGCGGATCATGAACTCCGCCACCGCCTCGCCCAGCCACGCGTAGTCCATCACTACAGCGGGGACTTCCACCCCGGGGAAGCTCCGACCCGACAGGACCAGCGGCAGCCGCGCTTCCCGCAGCCGGGTCAGCGCAGGCGACAGTTCGTAGGCCGGTTGCACCCAGATGGCGCCGTCCAACTGGAGGGACAGGACCCGATCGGCGAAGGCCGGCGTCATGTAGTCCGCCCCCGACGCCGACACCACCTCGATGCGATATCCCCGGCTTCCGGCCTGCTGGGCGAAGACGTGAAGGATCGCTCCCACGGTCGAA
>CAYVOE010000402.1:0-4908 GCA_964452795.1 uncultured Nitrospiraceae bacterium | reverse complement strand
GCGCAGTCCTCCTGCCCTTTCGTCAGGTAGCGCACCTCACACGAGCCCGTCGGGAGCCGTCCTCATAGTCCTGTGGCGGGCGGAGCAGGCCCTCACAATGACGTACTCCTACTCGGTTTATTCCGAAGGCGGCACAGGCCGACGCGCGTCGACCGCGAGGCTGATCATGAACCCGGCGATGAGGAGCGTGAGCACGACCAGTCCGGTCCGCAGGGGCAGCCGCTGCGCCAGGGCGTCGAACACCGCCGTCGCGCTCATCAGGCCCACCCAGCCGACGGCCAGGGCCTGAACGATGAGGGTTCGCTGCGACAGGGCCACGTTCCGGTTCGACACGGCCTTGCCCGTCGCCGCGGCGTGGAGCAGGTACACCGTCCATCCGAACGCAAATACGGATACAGAGAAATAGAAAGCGGTTATCATAATATCCTTCTGCCGGCTCAGGACCGGGGTCGTGTGCACTTGGAGCGGCGTCTCAGCGGATGGTCTCGGTTTCGCTGCGATCGGTCGCCGGGGGTGGTTCAATCGCCAGGGCCGATATCTCCGCCCGTTGGACCGGCGAGAGTCGAATGCGGGCGCTTGCGATCGACACCTCGAGCTGCTCGAGGTTGCGCGCGCCGACGATGGGCGCCGTCACCGCGGGATGGCTCAACACCCAGGCCACCGCCAGCGCCGCGGGAGGATGGCCGGTCTCCCGGGCGTACTGGACGAAACGATCGCTCACTCCGCGGTACTCCGGCCGTCCGTAGCGCGACCGGTACACGGCGTTCTCGTCGAGCCGTCCCGACGCGCCCTCCTGGTATTTGCCCGTGAGGAACCCCGCCGCCATGGGACTGTACGGACACACGGCCAGGCCTTCGGATTGCGCCATGGGCAGGATCTCGACCTCCGCCTGGCGTTTGAGCAGGTTGTACATGGGCTGGACGCACACCACCGGCGCGAAGCCGTTGCGTTCGCTCACGGCGATGGCCTTCACCACCTGCCACGCGGCAAAGTTGGATACGCCGCAGTGAAGCACCTTGCCCTGATCGATGAGGAAGGTCACCGCCGCCAGGGACTCCTCGATGGCCGCGTGGTCGTCCCAATGATGGAGGTAGAGCAGATCGATCCATTCGGTCTTGAGCCGGCGAAGGGACTTCTCCACGCTCAGCACGATGTTGCGCCGTGAACTGCCGCGCTCGTTGGGTCGCTCGCCCATGGCGAAGTGGACCTTCGTCGCCAGGATGATCGCCTCGCGGCGGTCGCCCATCCACCGGCCGATGATTTCCTCCGAAGCGCCTCGGTTGTAGATGTTGGCGGTGTCGAGGAAGTTGATTCCCGCGTCGAAGGCGCGATCCATGATGGCCCGGGCGGTCGGCTCGTCCGCTTCCTTCCCGAAGGTCATGGTGCCGAGGCACAGCTCGGACACGCGCAGGCCCGTCTTCCCGAAATAGACACATTCCATGGCGCAGCGTTCCCTTCCACTTTCGTTGCTCGACTGTTTCCGCCCATTGTAGCGCAGGGACCGACTCCAAGGCGTCCGGACGCCTGCGGGCAAGCGAAAAGAAAGGCCGCGGGTCCTCGGACGCCGCGGCCTCGCTCGGATTTCGAAGGGGTTTCAGTTGATTCCCAGGACCCCGTTTATCACCGTCTGCACGTCGACGGCGGTGGCGGCGTCGTCTCCGTCCAGGTCCCCCAGGAGCAGGCCGTCCCGCAGGCCCAGGGCGTGATTGATGATGATCTGGATGTCTCGGGCGTTGAGGGCGCCGTCGACATCCACGTCCGCCGGAGGCGCCACCCATCCGCCGCCGTAGGCCTGCTGGAGGGCGTCCCGGAGTTCGGCGCGGGTAATGATTTCGTCTCCATCCAAGTCGATCCACTCGAGAAGCTCGGCGGGAGCGCTGGGAAAGGCCTCCGCAATCTCTTCAAAGCTCAAGGCGCCGTCGCGATCCCCGTCGGCGCGGCACAAGGCCCGCAACAGTTCCCGGCGCGACAGGTCGTCCGGCGGGATCGGTCCGTCGGGCAGATCGGCCCGGCTCAGGACGCCGTCGCCGTTGCGGTCCAGCGAGTCGAAGCGCTCCTGCGTGAGGCCGTCGACGACGGCCGCCAGTTCCTCGAAGGTCAGCGCGTGGTCGCCGTTGGTGTCCGCTTCGCGGAGCAGGCGCAGGAGCCGGTCTCGCGGGTCTTCCGGCGGCGCGGGCAGGTCGGCGCGGGAGATTACGCCGTCCCCGTTGCGGTCGAGGCGGTGGAAAAGCTCCTCCGTCAAACCCGGGAACACGGCCTGCAGCTCTTCAAAGGTCACTTCACCGTTCTCGTCGGCGTCGGCCTCGTGCAGGAGATGCAGCAGGCGCCGCAGCGGGTCGATGGGCGGTTTCGGCAGGTCCGCAATCGAGAGCACGCCGTCGCCGTTCCGGTCGAGCCGCGCGAACCGCTCCTCCGGGAATTCGGGAAAGACGGCGAGGAGCTCCTCGTACGTGACCCGGTGGTCGCCGTCGGCATCGGCTTCGTGAAGCAGCCGGATCAGGCGCTCGATTCCGTCGTTGGGGAAGGGAGGGAGGTCGGCCCGCGAGATGACGCCGTCGTCGTTCCGATCGAGCCGGTCGAACTGCTCCTCCGTGACCTCCGGCACCAGGGCGGCCAGCTCTTCAAACGTCACCGCGCCGTCGTTGTCCGCATCGGCCATGCGAAGGAGATGGACGAGCATCTCCCAGGGCCCGGGTGGCGGACCCGCGGGCAGGTCCGCCCGCGAAATCACCCCGTCGTCGTTGCGGTCGATGTAATCGAAGGCGTACTGCGTGAAGGTGGGGTGGAGGGCCTGGATCTCTTCCAGGGTGACTTCGTGGTTGTGATCGGCGTCGGCGGCGTGCAGGAAATGGAGGATCCGGTGGTACAGGTGCTCGGGCGACGGGCGGTCTCCGTCCGCGGCCACCGCCCCGGTCGTGGCAAACCCGCATGCCGCCAGCGTCAGGAACATGCGACTCATCCCGTTCATGACAGCTCTCCCGGTTGTGTGTGCCAGGTTCCGACCCCTTTAACACCCCGGGGCCGGAAAGGTTCCGTCCCGGTTCCGGGCGCTCCCGTGGGACCGATCATTGCCCGGGCGGCGCGGGACCTTTACAATGCTACCGCAGAAAGGAGGAATGCCATGATCCCCGGGCACCTGTTTCCCGTCCTGGTCGCGGTTTCGGTCTGTGTGGGCGCGGCGGAGCCGGCCGCACAGAAGGTCGAAGCCCAGGCCGAGGGGGACGCCGTTCACGTCTTGGTCGACGGCCGCCTCTTCACCTCGTACAAGCACGAGGCGTCGCAAAAGTACCCCTATCTGTGGCCCGTCGCGGGGCCCCTCTCCGGCGAGAGCGTCACCACGGAGAGCTCCGAGCCCTTTCCCCATCACAGCTCCCTCTTCTTCGCGTGCGACCGAGTGAACGGCGCGAACTACTGGCAGGAGGGCAACGAGCGGGGGCAGATCCTGTCCCAGGGCCCGGAGATCGAGGTGGCCGAGGGCGAGGAAGTCGTCATCCGCGACGTCTGCCTGTGGCGCGTGCCGGGCGAGGAGCCCGTTATCCGCGACCATCGCCGCATCCGCGTGACGGCGCCGCGGCCGGACCTGCGCATCATCGATTTCGATATCCGCCTCGAGCCGCTGGTTGACGTCACCATTATCGAGTCCAACCACTCCCTGTTCAGCGCCCGCATGGTGCCCGAACTGAGCGTGGAGCAGGGCGGGACGCTGGTGAACGCCGAAGGGAAAACCGGACAGCAGGGGACGCTGGGCGTGCCTTCTCCGTGGTGCGACTACTGGGGTACCCGCAACGACGTAAAGGAAGGGCTGGCCATTCTCCAGCACCCGGACAATTCGAACTTCCCCGCACCCTGGTTGACGCGCGACTACGGCTTCTTCTCGCCGACGCACCTTCAATGGCTTGATGACGACCGGTTCGAGCTCAAGAAGGGCGAGCCTTGGGAGCTGCGGTACCGCGTCGTGATCCATGGAGGCGACACGGCCGAGGCCGGAATCGCCGAGCTATACCGGGACTATGCCGGATCGGAGGAGGCGTCCGCCGGGACGGAAGGGGAATGAGCCGGGCAAGTCTGACGCTGGCCGAGGAATTGCTCCTGCTTTCGCTGTGCGACGACGACGGGGCCGTGGCGTCGTCGGGCGCCACGAGCCTGCCCTTCGGCCTGGGCGGGGCCGTGGTGGTGGATCTGTACCGGGCGGGGCGGATTGCCCTTGAAGACGACCGGATTGTGGTGGTGTCGACCGAGAGCACGGGGCACCGGGTCCTCGACGTGGCCCTCCGCAACCTGGCCCTCCTCCGCACGGTGCCCGACGCGCGGTACTGGCTGGCGCGGCCCAATGCCCTCGTGGCCGGCCTCGAGCAGCGGCTCCTCGACGGGCTCGTGGACCGAGGGATTCTTCGGCGCGAGGAGCGGCGCCTTCTGTGGATCGTTCCCTACCACCAGTACCCCACCCACGATCGCGCGCCCGAGTCGGACCTGCGTCGGCGGATCCGGGCGGTCGCACTCGGCGGCGCCCCGCCCGACGAACGCACGGCCTTCCTGCTCTGCCTGATCGAGGCCTGCCGCCTCGATGGGGAGGTGTTTTCCGAGATCGACAAGTCCGTCGAGCGGGGAAGTCCCGTGGTCGCGGAAGCCGTCGCCCGAGCGCGAGCCGCCCTCGACGCCTCCGCCGCCGCCGTTGCCGACACCGTGTGCCGGGGCATTGCCGCGGCCGTCGATACCGTCGCGGCCCCGCCTCGACCTACGTGAGCCCGTCGGAGAAGCGACCGTTTGCGCTTCTCGTGCGCCCTACCCGTCGTAGGACTGGGAGGACTGCGCTGGGCGGGGCTGTGAGGGTGCCCTCACTCGTCGTAAGACTACGATGACTGCGCCCAGCGGGTCCATGTGTCATTGCCCCCCGCGTAGGACTACGAG
>CAYVOE010000401.1:0-4918 GCA_964452795.1 uncultured Nitrospiraceae bacterium | reverse complement strand
GGACCCGTAAAACTCCGCCAGGGCCCGCTCGTCGCCCTCGCGCACCCGACGAATCGCGAAGTCCATCAGCCCCGGCGGCACGGGCGCCGGACCGCCTCCGCTTTCCTTTGGACGGACCTCCAATCGGCACCTCCCCGGGCTCCTGACGGACCAGACTCTATCGATACACCGAGAGTCTATCAGGACAGAAACCCGTTGTCAACCTCCCGTACAAACCCCCGGACCGCGATCCGCCGAACCTCAGGGAGACGGCGTGGCCGGTGCCGGCGCCGAGCCCCCCGTGCCCGACATCAGCTCCTGCATCCGCTGGTAGTTCTCGTCCATCACCCGGCGGTTCTCCAGCGACTCCGGCGTGGGCTCTTCCATCACCACTTCCGTGCCTCCGCCGCCGCAGGCCGATGCCGCCAACACAACCCCAAGAGCAGCCCATTGAATCTTGCGCCAAGGCCTCATCAACCCCTTCCTCCTCCGCTACGGCGGATGCGGCCATCGACAATACCATTGTGCCGCGGCCGGCAACTCAGTTTCCACGCGGTTATAGACATAAGCAATCCTCCGGCGCCGCCGGCCGGATCAGACCGGCCCGCCCCGGCGGTCGAGGCGGGCCGGATCGCAAACGAGCATTCGGCCTTTCGAAGCGGGATCAGCCGTAGCCGCCCGCGCGAACGAAGTCGACCCACATGTACTGGCCGAGGGGGTTCCGTCCGTTGATGGGCGTGCCGGGATCGCTCTTCATCGGCGCCTTCGAGTTGTAGCGCACGAACTCGACGTGGCCGTCCATGTACAGCACGTTCGACCCGCCGGGCAGGTGGTTGAATCCGGTGATCTTGCCCATGTTGCCGGCGCTGTAGTTGGTGCTCCACATGTCCCACATGATGAAGATGGTGCTCTGGGCCTGGGCCCCGGCGGCGGGATTGTTGATATCGGTGATGAAGAAGCGTTCGATCCCTTCCTTCAACCGGTTGTAGGTGGCGGGAAGGTCGCTGCCGTCGGAGTCGCAGGTATTGGCGATCCATTGCCGGGGGCTGGCGCCGAAGGTGGCCGCGTTGATGCTCGGCTGGGCGCCCTTGTTCGGCCACCAGAAGATGCTCAGCCAGTCGGGCGAGCCGCCCCGGGCGGCGATGTCCGCCTGAGGGATCACCACGGTCTGGCCGCAGGCCCCGGGCACCGTGCACTGCCAGCCCAGGCAGTAGTAGATGTCGATGAGCTGGGACACGGTCTTCACCGCGTAGGGAACGTACACATACGACGTGGGCCACGACAGCAGGGCGTTGCGGATCGCCTTGGACGCCAGGTCGTTGCCGATGATCTTCTGGGACTGCTCCGCGATGTTGGTCTCGATCCCCACGCTGCCGCCGAAGCCGGCCGGATAGGCGGGCGCGCCCGCCCACATGGGCACCGAATTGTCGCGCGCGTCGGAGGGGCAGATTAGGATGTTCGGGTCCGTCCAGTACTCCGGATACAGGGCTTCTTCCCCGGGGGCCTGCGGCTGACCCGCTTCCTGCCACAGGTTGCCCATGGCGTTGATGCCCATGGACCAGTTCGCTCCCGCCAGCACCCACTGGCTGCCGGCCGGAAACATCCCCTTGTTTTCGCCCGAGAACATCTTGAGCACAATGCCCCACTGCTTGAGGTTGTTCTGACAGGAGGCTCGATTGGCCGCTTCCCGCGCCCGGGCCAGCGCCGGAAGCAGGATGGCGGCGAGAATGCCGATGATGGCGATGACGACGAGGAGCTCGATCAGGGTGAAACCGCGTTTGCGCTTACACATGGAGTCAATCCTCCGAATGATGAACCTTGAATACCACTCGTGCACGGTATGGACGGGGAGTCGGGGAAGATAGGGGTCGGTACCACCTCCTTTCCGGTCGGCGCGCCGACGACAGAACAAGAGGCACCTCTCCCATGGGGGGCATGCTGCGAGAAAGGGTCACCGGAAATCAGCGGGGCGAGAGGTGTGCTCTATCGCCATTGCCGAGTGTATCAAGACACCCCGCCACTGTCAACGGGATATTCGCGTCCCAGGGTCGAACGCCCTGCCGGTCGTTCCGTACTCTGCGCAGCGACGTGCAAATGGATGAAGAAAAAGGGAGAGGTCGGGGCGATACGGCGTTCCGACCTCTCCCAGAGTACCTGCGAGAAGGCGCAATACGGGTGCCGCGAAGCGCGCCGCCTACTGCTGCGACGCGGACAGGTCGCCGCCGGGGACGGCGCCGCCCCCCTGCTGCACCGTGTTCTGCTCCATCTGGCGGATGCGCTGCAAATGCTCCTGGGCTGCCTGCTGGTTTTCCGGCTCCGCGAGGGGGACTTCCGTCGACCCGCCGCAGGCCCCGGCCAGCACGGTCAGCATCAACGCCACGGCAAGGGTCGCCAGGGCTCTCATCTTTCGGTCTCCTCTGCTGCGCTGTCGCACGAAACGGCCCGCCCCGACGTCTCCGGAGCGGGCCGTATCTAACGGTTTGTTGCCACCTTGCCGACTCGGGGCCTAGCCGAAGCCGCCCGCCCGAGCGAAGTCGATGAGCATGTACGCGCCGCCCGGTACGGTATTCGAAGGCGCCAGCGGCGTCATGGGCAGGTTCTTGATCGGGAACTTCTGCCCGTACTTCGTGAACTCCACGTGCCCGTCCATGAACAGCACGTTGGACCCGCCGGGCAGATGGTTGAACACGCCCACGGTCACCGCGTTGCCCGCGGCGCCGCTGTTGGCCCAGGCATCCCACATCACCGGGATGGAGCTCTGCGCCCGGGCGCCGGCGGCGGGGTTGTTGATATCCGTGATGAAGAAGCGCTCGATGCCTTCCTTCGTGTGCTGGTACGAGTCGGGCAGGGGCTGGCCGTCGTCGTCGCAGTAGTTGCCGGACCACCGGAACCCGCGTCCCGGCCCGCCCGTCAGCGACGTTCCGGAGCGGTCAACGTAGCCGATGCGCTGCCATTCCGACGGGGCGCCCAGGGGTCCGATGATCCCCGCATCCAGCACGTGGCCGCCGATATAGCCGGAGCTGGGCGGCCAGTGGTACACCCATCCCGTGAGATAGAATGCGTCGAGGAGCTGGCTCTGCGTGGCGCAGGCATAGGGCATGTACACGTAGGAAACCGGCCACGACAGGATGGCGTTGCGGATCGCCTTGGACCACACGTCCGATCCCGGCACGGCATCCAACATGTCCTGGATGCTGTCGCTGAAGCCCATGCCGCCGTTGAACCCGGCGTACGCGCCGTCCCAGCCCGGAGGGGTCTGATCGCGGCTGTCCGACGGACAGATCAGAATGTTCGGGTCTGTCCAGTATTCCGGATACAGCGCCGCATCGGCGGGCGTCGACTTGCCGAAGGCCTCCTGAGCCAGGCTGCCCAGGGCGTTCACGCCCATGGCCCAGTCATAGCCCCAGTCGCCGCCGATGGACCACTGGGTGCCGTAGGGAAAGCTGCCCTTGTTCTCACCCGAGAACATCTTGAACATCACACCCCATTGCTTGAGGTTGTTCGCGCACGATGCCCGGTTGGCGGCCTCTCGGGCCCGCGACAACGCCGGCAACAGGATGGCGGCCAGGATGCCGATGATGGCGATCACCACCAGCAGCTCGATGAGGGTAAAGCCGCGCTTGTGTTGTCTCATCTTGTTTCGTCTCCCAGATTGCATGACTTCTACCGGTTTTCAAACGACATGATTGCGTTCCTGTGGATTTCGATGCGGGATGCTTGACGGAGTGGACACCTCCCTGGACGGCCCTGGCACCGCCCCACTGCTTTCCCCCAAAACTGTGAGGCCCGTTCCCCGACGGGCCAACTCTATCGCGACTGTTAAGTGTATCAAGAGTGTAAAACCCCAGTCAAGCAAAATGCCGTGGTTTTATGGCTTGTCTGCGGCCGGACCGTCCCCTCCAAACAAGCCACTCCGCGCGCAGAAAAAGGCCGCAGCCCCGAGGGATGGGGCTGCGGCCACGGTGTCGCGCAGTCGCAAGCGTGAGGTCGAATCAGCCGTAGCCGGCGCTGCGGGTCAAATCGCCGATGAGGAAGAAGTTGAGCGGGTAGCGCCCGTTGATGAGCTGCGTCGCCGGGTTGAGGGGGGCCTTGTCGCCGAAGCGCACCCACTCCACGTGGCCGTCCATGTACAGCACGTTGGACCCGCCGGGAATGTGGTTGAACTGGGCGGTGGTCGCCATGTTCGACACGGACTGGTTGCTCGCCCAGGCGTCGAACATCACCAGGACCTCGCTCTGGGCCTTGGCGCCCGCGGCGGGGTTGTTGATGTCCGTGATGAAGAAGCGCTCGATGCCTTCCTTGGTCCAGTGGTAGGTGGCGGGCAGCTCGCTGCCGTCGTCGTCGACGGGCATGCCCAGGCCCGCCGCCGGGAAGTAGGTCTGGGGCGCGCCGGGATGGCTGCGGGCGTTGATGGTCCGGTCCGTGTTGCGGTTGTGCCAGCGCACCGTGAGGGTCCACGAGGACGGCCCGCCCACGGCCTGGATGTCCGCGGCCCCGTAAAGGGTGCGCGCCGGGCCGAGGTCCTCGGGATGGACCTGCCACCACTGCGAGGTGGCCTGGTTAAGCTCGAGGAGCTGAGAACCCGTGGTCGACGCAAAGTTCATGTAGAAGTACGAGGGCGCCCACGACAGGATGCTGTGACGCACGGCGTGGGACACGGGGTCCGAACCCTTGATCCGGTCCAGTTGCGCCGCGATGTCCTCTTCGATCCCGACGCTGCCGACCATCTCGATGCCCACCGCCGGCGGCTGCTGGCTCCGGCTGTCGGACGGGCAGATCAGGATCTTCGGGTCCGTCCAGTACTCCGGATAGAGGGCCGTGCTGTCCACACCCTTGATCCACTGGTAGAAGCCCGCGCACCAGTCGCTCTGGCCGGGAAACTCGCCCTTGTTCTCTCCGGCAAACATCTTGAAGATGATGCCCCACTGCTTGAGGTTGT
>CAYVOE010000400.1:0-4961 GCA_964452795.1 uncultured Nitrospiraceae bacterium | reverse complement strand
CCGCCTGTCGATAGTCCTGCCGTAGCTAGCAATTCGCCCGGGTCACCCCGCACGACCGCCGATCCCGGACACTCGGCCGCGGCCGCGAGCCGTCACAGCGGTGCTCCGCGTCATCCCGATCTGCTTGGATCTTCGTCTTGCCGGAACGTGTGGGTTACCCTTCGGCCAATAGTATACAACAGACCCCTTCCATCGCGCGCGACAAACGTGCGCCGCACTGGCAACGGACACGCGACCACGCTATACTGAACCGCCGTATTTCGGATATTCCCAACCCGTAGACTCAACGCGATGCACGGGAGGTGCTGTGTTTCCCAAAGGTCTCGGCAACATTTCGCAAATGCTGAAGCAGGCCATGGAAGTAAAGGCCCGCATGGAGGCGGTCAAGGAATCCCTCGGCAACGAAACGGTCGAGGCCTCCGCCGGCGGCGGCATGGTCACCGTGCAGATGAACGGTCGCTTCGAACTCATCGCCGTGCGGATCGAACGAGAGATCGTCAATCCCGATGAAAAGGAGATGCTCGAGACCCTCATCCTGGCGGCCACCAACGAGGCCGTCCGCAAGGTGCAGGAACTCGTGCGGACAAAGATGTCGGAGGTGACGGGGGGATTGGGACTGGATCTCCCCGGATTGATGTAGTGCGCGTAGTCTTCTTTGGGACGCCCGAGCTGGCGATCCCGTCGCTCGAAGCGGTGGCGGCGAATCACGAGGTCGCGGCCGTGGTGTGCCAGCCCGACCGGCCTCAGGGCCGCGGCCGCAAGCTTACCTCCCCGCCCGTAAAGTCGTGGGCGGAAGATCGGGGCGTGCCCGTGGTGCAGCCGACGAAGCTCAACGACGGGACCTTCGAGGCCTGGCTGCGCGAGCAGACCCCCGACATCTGCGTGCTGGCGGCCTACGGACGCATCCTCAAGCAACCCATCCTCGACGTGCCGCCCCACGGGTTCATCAACATGCACCCGAGCCTGCTGCCGAAGTATCGGGGCCCGAGCCCCATTCGCAGCGCCCTCCTCGAGGGCGAAACCGTCACCGGGGTCAGCATCATGCGCCTCGACGCGGGGACCGACACGGGCGACGTCCTCCTTCAAGAGGAGGTGCCCATCGAGCCCGAGGACAACAACATCACCCTGACCGAGCGGCTGGCGGAGCGAGGCGCCGACCTCCTCGTCGAAGCCCTGCGCCTCATCGCCGAGGGCCGCGCCGTCTATACCCCCCAGGACGACTCCCAGGCCACGTACACCCGCATCTTCACCAAGGCCGACGGCCGAATCCGCTGGAGCGAGCCCGCCGAACGAATCCGCAACCGGATCCGGGCGGCCCTCCCGTGGCCCGCGGCCCACTGCATCCTCGAAGGCCGGATCGTGCAGATCCACGACGCCCGCGTCGTCGACGAACCGGCCGCGGCCGAACCCGGAGTCATTACCGGCGTCAAGCGGGACGCCGTCGTGGTCGCTACGGGAGATAAGTCGCTGGCGGTGCTGAAACTGCAGGCCCCGGGAAAGCGGCCCATGGCCATGGGCGACTACCTGCGAGGCCGCCGCCTCGAGACCGGCCAGCGGTTTGAGGAAGTGACCGACTGATGCCGGTTGACGTGGTGCGCGACGCCGCCGTAGACGTGCTGTTGCGGGTATTCGAACGGGGAGTCCATCTCGACGTATCCCTGGATAAGACCCTGCGCCGCAAGGATCCTTCCGAGCGGGGACGAAGGTTTCTCACCCAGCTCGTGTACGGGACCGTTCGTCACCGGATCCTGCTCGACCACGTGCTGGAGCCCCTCCTGCGCCAGCCCTTGTCGAATCTTCCGCCCCCCATCTGGGTGATCCTGCGGATGGGCGTGTACCAGTCCCTGTTTCTGTCGCAGGTCACCTTCCCGGCCATGGTCCACACCTCGGTCGACCTGGCGAAGAAGCGGGGCCACGCCGGCATGGGTAAACTGGTGAACGCGGTCCTGCGGCGCGCGCCCCGATCGCTCGACGACGTCAAGCTTCCTCCGCGCGAGAACACCGTCGAGTACCTGCGCATCCGGCACTCCCTTCCCCGCTGGATTGCACGCGCGTGGATCGAACAGTTCGGCCCGGAAACGGCAACCGAGATGGCCGAGGCCGGCAACGAGCCGGCCTTGCCGACGCTGCGCGTAAACACCCGCAAGACCACCGTCGACGCCCTGAGCGAGGCCCTGCGGCGGACCGGCTACCTCGCCGAGAAGCGCACACCCGTCCCGGAAGAGCTCACCCTGGTCGATGGTCCGCCCGCCACGCGGTCGAAGCTGTTTCAGGCGGGGCACTTCATGCTGCAGGACCCGTCGTCGATGCTGCCGCCGCACCTTTTGGAACCCCGGGCCGGCGACTGGGTATTAGACATGAGCGCGGCGCCGGGCGGAAAGTCCACCCACATCGCCCAGTTGGCCGACGGGGCCCGCGTCGTCGCGATGGATTTGCGGCCGAACAAGCTGGACCGGGTTGTCGACAACGCCGAGCGCCTCGAGCTGGAGAATGTGTTCCCCCTATGTGGCGACGGACGGACGCCGCCGGTGGCGCCCGTGTTCGACCGGGTGCTTCTCGACGCCCCCTGCACGGGGCTCGGAACCCTGCGGAGGCACCCCGACATCAAGTGGCGCCTCAAGCCCGAGGACGTGGATGAACTCGCGGAAATACAGGTGCGCCTGTTGCGTTCCGCGCTGGACCTCTGCAAAAATGGCGGGTTGATTGTCTATTCGGTCTGCACCTTGTCAAAGCCCGAGACCGAGGGCGTGGCGGAAGCCATCCTGCGCGACGGCCGCGCGCGGCTCGAAGACGGACCGGAATGGCTGAACCCATGGAGAATCGATTGGGGACGGTATCGGATACTCCCGCAAAGGGACGGTATGGACGGTTTCTTCTTGATGCGATTGCGCAAGGAATCCTAGGCTTCGCCGGATTCCTGCTGGGCTTCGTCCTGTGGTCGCTCAAGTGGACCTTCGCCTTTCTCGCGTTCCTGGGCGTCATGGCCCTGTCGGGCTGGTACGTGTTCAACAAGGTCGCCGCGGGCGGAAACTACGTGACCGTTCCCAACGTCGTCGACCAGGACATCGTGTCGGCCACCCTGCAGCTCGAACGCCACGGCCTCTCCCTGGGCGAGCCCGAGCACATGAGCAGCAACAAGCCCCGCGGCACCGTCATCGCCCAACGCCCCCCGGCGGGAAGCGTGGTGCGGTCGGGACGCAAGGTGTACCCCACGGTCAGCGGAGCCGATCCCACCGCCGTGCCCGACCTGGTGGGCAAGTCCCTCCGGGAAGCCAGCGACATGGCCCAGACCCAGGGATTTCTCCTGGCGATGAACACCGCCCGCGTCCCCCACTCGGCGCCGCGAGACACCATCCTCGGCCAGGATCCGCGCCCGGGCGAGAAGGCCGATCTGAGCGCCACGGAGATTCACCTCCTCGTCAGCGACGGGCCCGCCGCCACCCTCCAGTTGGTGCCGCGCCTCGTCGGGCTGCGCTCGCGCGAGGTGCGCGACGCCCTGTCCCCCCTGGGTCTCAAGGCCAAGGAAAGCTCGCGGCCGGCCCCCGATCAGCCCTTTGGCGTCGTCCTGGACCAGCAGCCCGCCGAGGGCACTTGGCTCCCCGCCGGAGGCGAGGTCACCTACGTGGTGCGCGCACCCGACAAGGTCGAGACGGCACCCACGCCGCAGGCCCGCAATCTCGAGGTGATCTACAAGCCGCCCTTCTCGTGGACGGATCGCACCCTGCGCTTCGAGTTCGTCCCCGAGCGAGGCCCCTCCGATTTCCGCGAAATCGTGGTCAAAGGCGGCCGCGTCGACGATATCCTGGTCCCCTTCACATCCTATGTGGACCGGGTCACCGTGAATGTGTATGTGGACGGGCGCAAACTCCGCTCCTACTATTTCGAGGGAGACAACCCGCCCGTTACCACCGATTACTAGGTTACAAGTTACCAAGGGGGCAGCGCCCCGGTCCGCCGCGCCGGACGCCAAGAGGGAATTGTGGTGGAAACCAATAATAAGCAGAAGAACGTCACCAACACGCAGTTGAAGATCGCCCCGTCCATCCTGTCGGCCGATTTCAGCCGGCTGGGCGAGGAGGTGCGCGCGGTTATCGAGGCGGGCGCCGACATCATTCACGTCGACGTCATGGACGGCCATTTCGTCCCCAACATCACCATCGGACCCGCCGTGGTCGCCGCCCTGCGCCCCCACTGCTCCGTCCCCCTCGAGGTGCACCTCATGATCAGCGATCCCGCCTCCTACGTCGAGGCCTTCGCCGACGCGGGCGCGGACGTCATCCTCTTCCACGTCGAAGGGATCCTTCATCCCCACCGCATCCTCAACCGCATCAAGGACCTCGGCGTCAAGGCCGGTATGGTGCTGAACCCCGGCACTTCCCAGGATGAGATCGAGTTCCTCGTCGAGGAGCTGGACCAGGTCCTCGTCATGACCGTCAACCCCGGCTTCGGCGGACAGAAATTCATCCCCGAAATGCTGCGCAAGATCCAGTACGTGCGCGCCATGATCGGCGACCGCGACCTCGAAGTCGACGGCGGCATCGACGACACCACGGCGCCCCTGGTCATTGAAGCCGGCGCCAACGTGCTCGTGGCGGGCAATTTCGTCTACGGAAGCCCGTCGTACCTCGACGCCATCGAGCGCCTCCGCCTCGGGGCCTCGTAACCCAAAAATAGAAGAATAACAGAGCGGAGCGCACGGAGCACGTGCCGGTGCCCGTCGCGCTCCCGTGCCCCCTTGCATGCCATCCACAGCCTGCCCCGACTCCGGGCATTTTTTGCCTCCATTTTCGGAATAGGGGTGGGCGCCGGAGCGTTTCTCTAAACAGGGAATCAGTATTGGCAGTATTCTCGGTTGAGGGAAGGCCCTTGGAGCCGGTCCTGCGGGGGACGATGCTTTGAGGCGTTTGCTACGCTGCTCTCCTTGTGTCCCGCCTGCCGGCTTCGGCTTCAAAGTGATCGTC